>NZ_RXHQ01000019.1 GCF_004138105.1 Xylanivirga thermophila
CCAATCACTACAATATGCGTTTCTCAACGTTCAATTTTATTTCTTTTACAAAATCAGCCGTAGCATCTCGATATATTCCAGTTTTAGGTTAGCCTTAACTATTTCCAATTCTTTTTCGAGAGGCTACTTTTAAGAGTAAGAAATCATGTATTATACATTTTTCATTATGTTCAGTTTAATTCTAACATAAGTGTGAGCTATTGTGAACGCTAGATTCCACGTAAAAAGGATAAAAAAAAAGATGGAGGGAGGAGATTTTGGAGTCCATTTCACCATCTTTTAAAAAAACTAACTGGTATTACTAAATAACAATTTATTTTTCTTCCATAATATTAGATACACAATAGGCCAAAAAGGTTTCACTTTTTTTAAAAATTTTTAATTATTCTAAATTTTATTGTTATGCATGCTCTATATTTGTGTGTATATTATTAACTATATGATCAAATTTGTCTGAGGAAATAGGTGTCGGATAGGACATAATTTTAAGTGGCACGGATTTTTTCCCCTTACCCAATGGTGGTTGCATATAGTGGTTATTATTTAGATGAAATCCTGCCTTTTTGTAAAATTTAATACGTTTTATGGATATATCATCCTTAGGTGGCTCCACTTCCAATACCACCTTGTTAGGGTGCTTATGCTTTATGTCCTCTAATATCTTAGTCCCGTAGCCATTCCCCCTAAACTCTTCTTTTATTGCTAGATGTTCTAAAAATATGAAATCGCCAAGCTCCCATAAGGCAGCAAAGCCTATCATATGACCATCTTTATAATAAGGTATTAACTTGTAGCTTTTATTACTCAGTATTTTCTTTTGTGTCAATTGATCACGTCTTTCATCCTCCGGAAAAGAGCTCTCATATATTTCCCAGAACTTGGAAAACTCTTCCATCAGCATATACATTCCTCCTCGATAAATTCTTTTAGTGCCTCATGCCAATCCCTAGGTAATGGTTTATCCATGATCTCAAGCATATAATTTCTAAGCACCACATTAAGGGGCCTCTTTGCCTTCCCTGAAAAATCCGACGCTACCGGCACTATATTGGCATCTTTATATCCTGCTATATAGAGGGCTTCCTTTACCAATTCATATCTACTACATTCTCCCCTGTTGGTCAGATGATAAACTCCATACTCCTCTCCTTCCAACAGATTTCTAATCATAAAAGACAAATCTTTTATATAGGTTGGGGATACTATCTGATCCTTCGGCACTATTATGGTCTCACCCCGCTTTGCCTGTTTTATACTCCTAGTAACAAGGGTGTCCCGATGTATACCAAACAAAATAGATGTTCTTACTATAAAATATTTATCACTCAATTCTCTTGTAAATCTCTCTCCCATAACCTTTGATTTACCATATACATTGAGAGGTGAAGTAATATCGAACTCAGTATAATAATTATCACACCGATTATATCCACCAAAAACATGATCCGTAGATATATAAACATCTTTACAGCCTGTATATTGACAGGCTACAGCAATATTTCTAGCACCAATAGTATTTACTCCATAGGCTAATTTAGGCTGCTTTTCGCATATATCTGGATTAGCTATGGCAGCACAGTTTATAACAGCATCTGGCTCTATCTGCTTTATAGCATCTAGCACCTTCTTACTATCCTCTACATTTACATCCCTACTAGATAATGGTATTACCTCATCTTCTTCAAGTCTTCTTAACAGTTCTTTCCCCAAAAGTCCAGTGGCACCAAAGATAACAATTTTCATAAAACCTTCCCCTTCCACAACAATGAGCGAATAGGAACTATATAACTTTAATATTAATCTTAAAAGATATTTATATTTTAGTCAAGCATAGATAGTTGCCTATAGTGCTACAAATGATATATAATCTATTAGAACAAATAAAGCAGGAGGTAAATATGATAAAAAATTATATGGAACTAGTAGTGGACCATCTCTTGCCCACGGTATTGGAAAAGTATCCTAATATATGCACGTGCGATCAATGTATGGAAGATATAAAAGCTATGGCGTTAAACCATTTGAAACCCATGTATGTAGTAACGCAAAAAGGCAATATATATGCAAAACTAAACGAATTGGAAGCACAATTTAAAGCTGATACCCTTAAGGCTATAACCCAGGCAGTAGAAGTGGTGTCTAAAAATCCAAACCATGATATATAACAGTTTAAATAGATAGAAAGGGACCAACAGATGATTGTTAGTCCCTTAATCTTTTTTCTCCGGTTATTTGTTGTATGGGTTTTATGTCTTGGGTTACCTCCAGAGTTCCCAAATATTTTCCATCCATATCCCGCACTGCAAAATATCTTATATATGCATATACATCGCCCTTTTGTATCCAAAAATCCTCATGATCCCTCGCACCTGTCTTAAAATCCTCAACTATTTTATTTACCACATCTACACTAGCAGGTGGATGACAGTTTTGTACCGTCCTACCTATTACCGACTTAGGCCTTTGAAATATTCTGTCCTTCCCTTGTGAAAAATACCTTACTACATCGTCTTTATCTATAAACGTTATATCTAATGGTAGCGTATTTAATACAGCCTCTACTTCACCAAAGGATAGTACCCCAGTATCAAATTTCACATATCCTTCAGACACAGATTCATCCGATGCCATTTTTTCTTCTGTATCTATTCTCTCCGGCATCCAATCTGCAGGTGGATCTATAAACGTATATCCTATTTCAGGAGTATCATCATATATAGATATCCATTCATCCTCTGAAAGACCCTCTAGAGCCATTGGAAATAATATATTTTTCTCCTTAAATATCATCTCATCAACCTTATGCAATATTTCCTCGATTTTTTCAACAACCTTATGTGCATCATTGTCATAATCTTCTAGCATACTTATAACATCATCTATCCCCTGCCTTATCTCATCATCCACCCCCCCACATAACCTTAGGTGGACCTTCTATACCATGTTTTTCGAGTTGAGGGAATAATAAGTTTTCTTTTCTATTATAATGTTTATCTATCTCAGATAATCTTTTAAAATCAGCAATTAATACCTCACATGCTTCTCTATCTGACTGATTTTTTAAATTATTCAGGTGTGGCATAATTGTATGTTCTATAAAATCAGCTATAGCTTCGTTTTCCATGGTAAATGTATTTAAAGGATGTCCCGGAACCTTGTCTGGAGACACTGGCCTATGTATCTCCTCAATGGAACCTTTGAAAACAGCTGCGTGTACATCACATAGCCTTTGCACCTCTTCAACTGGCATCCCCTCCATAATAAGGCTTTGCTCCATCTGAGATATTTCTGATACAGATACACCTTCTATTAGTTTTTCAAATTTCGCCTTGACTTCCTCTATACTTTTACCATCATGGAGCTCCATTATAAGTTGTTTCAATACCTTTTGCCTATATTCACTGTTATTTATTATTTCACTCACCTTATTGCCTCCTATTGCAAACTAAAAACTACGATCAGCATCATCTTAAACTGCTCATTGGCCATCAATGCATGGGGTATCCCTGCTGGCATAACTATAGCCTGCCCTTTTTCTAATACATGCTTCTGATCTCCCAATGTAATCTCCGCTTTACCATCCATTATATATACTAGCGCATCCCCATCTGATGAATGGGAACTTATCTCCTCTCCCTTATCAAATGCAAACAATGTAATACTAAGTGGAGCACCTTGGGCAAGAGTCTTACTAATTACTGTCCCCTGCTGATATTCAACTAATCTCTCCATATCCAATACCTTTGAAAAATCAATGTTTTTAAGTAATTGTTGTGCCATAAAAATTCTCCTTCCATGCTTTTATTTCCTATGAATCCATATTATCATTTATCCATAAAGTAAATCGGTAACAAAAGTTACCGATTCAAAAGAAGGCTCGATATTATTATGTCGATTAAAGTGTAGAATTATTTGAAAAATCACTAAACATTTTAATTTCGGTTATCTCTTAGCTAAATATTTCCTAATATCTAAAGCTACTGCCATTATTATAATTATACCTTTTATAACCTGTTGCCAATATGTTTGTACCCCTAAAACAACCAAACCATTATTGAGCACTTCAAAAATAAGTACACCTGTTATAACCCCTGAAACTCTGCCAACACCTCCTGATGTAGATACGCCCCCTATTGTGCAAGCTGCTATGGCATCCAATTCATACATCAGTCCATAATTGTTTGTAGCGCCACCAGTCCTAGCTGCTAGTAATGCACCAGCTAGGCCATACAACCCGCCTGCCAAGGCATATACTTTAACTAATATATTCTCCACATTAACCCCCGATACTTCAGCAGCATTCGGGTTTCCACCTATAGCATATATATATTTGCCAAAGCGTGTTTTGTTGTAGATAAACCATATAACAAATATAACTATAATCGCTATCAAAATAAGATTTGGCATGAACCCAATCGAGCCTGATGCAATATTTGTAAAATCATCCCTCAGTCCTCCAATAGGCTGGGCATTTGTATATATGCATGAAACACCATATACTATAACCATCATGCCTAAAGTAGCAATAAAAGGAGGAACTTTTAGATATGCAATTACCAATCCATTTGTAATGCCTATAATAACGCCTACGAGTATAGCCAATAATATAGGTACTATGACTGGAAGTTGCGGTATATCCGGAAGCAGCTTATATGCGTAATCGGGACGTTGTAGTAAACTCGCCGCTATACAGGCAGTAAGGCCTACTGTACGTCCAGCTGACAGATCCGTTCCACGGGTTATAAGAGCACCACTCACACCAAGTGCTATTACAAGCCTTACGGCAGCTATTATCAATACATTTACTATATTATCAATGGAGAAAAAATTTCTATTAATCATACCAATTGCTAAAAACAACACTAAAAGTACTATATATATAGCATATCGGCTCAATATGTCTTTTACTTTTTTTGTATTATCTGCCATACAATTACCCCCTCGTCCTAATAATTTGCAAATTTAGTAGCATATTTCATTATAGTTTCCTGATCAGCTTCATTACCTTTTATAATGCCGCTTACTCTACCTTCACACATGACCATTATCCTATCTGACATACCTAAGAGCTCAGGCATCTCGGAAGATATCATTATTATGCTTTTGCCCTGTTTTGCAAGATCCGCAATTATTTTATATATCTCGTATTTAGCACCAACATCAATACCTCTAGTAGGTTCATCGAGAATTAATATATTAGGTTCAAGTAATAGCCAACGGGAAAATATTACTTTTTGCTGGTTTCCACCTGATAAATACTGTATTTGTGTTTTTATTGAAGGGGTTTTTATATTTAATTTATCAATTGTTTTCTTTACATCGCCAATCCCCTTATCCTCATCCAGCATAAAATTAAATTTAATATATCTATCTATACCAGCTATAATGGTATTATCTGCTACCGAAAGCATTGGAAATATACCTGTAGATCTTCTCTCTTCTGTAAGTAAAGCCATACCATATTTTTTTGCATCCTTTGGATGCTTTATCCTTACCTCATTACCCCTTATATATATGTGTCCTTCAGCTATACGTCTAAGTCCAAATATGGATTCTACAAGCTCTGTCCTCTGTGCTCCTACTAAACCACCTATCCCCAATATCTCACCCTGCCTCAACTCAAAGGTAACATTCTTAAATGACTTTGGATTCATGGAGGTCAATTTATCCACTTTCAGTATTACTTCGCCAAGTTTATTCTCCCTATACGGAAATCTATGTGTGAGCTCCCGCCCTACCATCTTAGAGATTATTTCATCAATTGTCAGATCTTTTGCCGCCCATGTCCCTATGTATTTGCCATCTCGCATTATGGTTACATCATCTGCAATTTCCAATATCTCCTCAATTTTGTGGGATATATATATGATAGCTACCCCTTGTTCCCTAAGTTCCCGGATTATTCTAAAGAGATTTTCTACCTCATTTCCCGTAAGGGATGAAGTAGGCTCATCCATTATTATTATTTTAGAGCTATATGAAACAGCCTTTGCTATTTCTAGTCCCTGAACTTGTGACACTGATAATTTTGATACAAGCGTATCTGGTTCTATATCCATATGCAGTTTTTCCAACAATGATTTTGTGTCCGTATACATCTTCTTATGATCAACAACCGAAAATCCCATAATATTTTTGATTGGAAACCTTCCTACCCATATATTTTCCATTACATCCCTGTAAGGTATGGGCTGTAATTCCTGATGTATCATTGAAATCCCATTGTCTAACCCGTCTTTGGCATTTCTAAGATGAATTTCCTTGCCATCTAGTATTATTTCTCCCGAATCTGGAGTATATATGCCAAATAAACATTTCATAAGGGTGGATTTTCCCGCTCCATTTTCTCCAACCAAGGCATGAACTGTTCCGGGCCTTACCTTTAACATTACATCATCCAACGCCTTTACGCCTGGAAACGTCTTGAATATATGGTTCATCTCCAAAATATATCCCTGCTCCATCTATTTCCCCCCTTTTATGTGCTCAAGGAATTATTCGGGGAGTGCATAACACTCCCCAGATATATTTTAAATATCATTATTTTTTGAATTTGTTCATATTTTCCTTGGTAACAGGTTGATATGGTACCCATTTGTACTGTCCATCTGTAATATCATCTACAGACTTTGAAGGATCTTCGCCCTTAGCCAGATAGTACGCTATCCTTATTATAGCCTGCCCCTGACCTTCAGCATCATTTAGCACAGTACCAAACATTTTAAATTCCGCCAAAGAATCCAGGGCGGGAGCAGTAGCATCTACCCCTACTACAGGGATAAATTTATCATCCTGAAAATATCCTGCTGCCTTTAATGCTTCAATTGCACCGAGTGCCATATCATCATTATTGGCAAACACCACTTCAATCTTATCACCATAAGCCGACAACCATGCAGCCATTTTCTCCTGACCTTGAGCCCTTTGCCAGTTTCCTGTATCACTAGCTAATTTTTCGGTTTTTATCCCTGCATCTTCAAGGGCCTTTATGGAATATTCAGTCCTCAATATGGCATCTTGGTGTCCTGGTTCACCTTCCAACATAACATACTGTAAGACTCCATCTTTATTTTTATCAGCATCGGCATTATCCTTCCAGTAATCAGCTATTATATTCCCCTGCATAGTACCGGATTCTTCAGCCTTTGCACCAACATAATATATCTTATCCCACTTCTTCATATCTTCTTCGACAGGTTCCCTATTAAAGAATACAACCGGTATATTTGCTTTTTTAGCCTTATCTATTACCACTGAGGCCGCTGTACGATCTACCATGTTTACACATATAACATCATATTTTTGTGTTATAAAGGTATCGATCTGATCATTTTGTGTAGCCTGTTGTCCCTGACCATCAACTGCATTTATAGATATTTTAACCCCTTCTTCATCTTCTATCTTTTTGGCTTCCTTTTCTATTGCCTCTCTCACTGTTGAAATAAATGTATCATCAAATTTGTACAAGGCAACGCCAACCTTTATTTCGCCATTCTTACCCCCCGTACTTTTACTCCCGCTTGATTCGCCGCAGCCTGTAAATAAAACAGCTAAGAGAGTAACCGAAAGAAAAATACAAATGAATTTTTTCATTTTTTCTACCCCTCCTTAAAAATTTTAGGATCTAAATACAGGATAATAAAAAAAGATATTTTATACTATACATTTAGTTGGCATTCTGATGGATTATAATGCCATATACATATAAAATATAAGGGTGATATAGCATTTTATTGCCATATCACCCTTATATTTTTGTTATACCGTCAACAACTAAACTTTTCCTTAAAATCAGTAGGACTCAAACCTACTACCTTTTTAAATACCCTACTAAAATAATTAGGGTCATTATACCCGACATTATAGCATATCTCCTTTATATTCCCCATATTGGTCTTAAGCATCTCCTTTGCATTTTCTATCCTAATTCTAGTAAGATAATCTATATAACTTTCCCCTGCTACCTTTTTGAATATTTTACTAAAATAATAGGGACTTATACACACATAGTTTGCAACTTTGTCCAAAGTTACATCCTCCATATAATGTTTCTCTATATAATCAGTCGATCTTTTGATTATTTCCCTCTGACTATCCATATGCCTTGCAGATAATGCATCTATAATACTGTGTATAACATTTTGGCCCCATTTCTTTATTGCAGATAATATAGCGCTCTCCTCATCATTTACATAATCATTTATAATTCTTATGTCTACTACGTTTTCCGCTGATTCATTTATGGATATTATAATATTTAAAATCATCTGAATTGCTATATTCTTCGTCTTTATCTCATCCCCATTTTCATCATATGCCCTATCCATTGCTGAGCTAAAAATCTCACAGCTCTCAACATAGTCTTCCCTGTATATACTATTTAAAAGCCTTTTTTCATAGTCAAAAGGATAATATCCTCCTGCAGGCTGACCATTAAAGACATCATCATAATGTCTAACCCTCATATCAACATCCTCATAGTTTATTGCAACCATTGCTTCGTTATATGAAATTGTCAATCTTTCTACGCCTTTATGTACTCTACCGATACCTACTACTATTGATACATTAAACCGTTCTTTCACCTTAGAAGCAATGGTTCTTGCCAGTTCAATACACTCTAGTTTAGTCTTGTAGAAATTATCCCTATAATCAACCTCTGCAAATATTAAAATATCTCTGGTATATAATGAAGTCGATATACATCTCCCGCACATGGAAAGATAATCATATATAAAATCTTTTATATCTCTTTTTAGTTCGATTCTGCCTATTTCATCCGTATCCGCATATCCATATTTGTCTTTTATACCAATTATCATGGCATAGCCAAACTCAAATTTTATACCTAAGAATTTAAGGTAGCTCTCATAATCTATACCTTCAAAGCTACCGTTCATGATAATATAGCATAACTCGTTTTGCACTATGGGTTTAAGAATATTAAACCGTTCCTTCGTCTCTAACTGCTCTTTACGCTTATTTCTTAAACATTTTAAATAGTCTAAAGCCTCTCTAACCTTTGCTATCAAATCCTCCCGATTTAAAGGCTTTAGCAAATAATCCTTTATGCCGCACTCCATAGCTTCCTTGGCATAGACAAAATAATCATAGGCAGTAAGTATTATAAAATAGCTCTCCGGCAACAACTTCTTTATCTCTTTTATAGCCTCTATACCATTTATCCCCGGCATTTTTATGTCCATTATAATTATCTCTGGTTTTTGTGTATCGGATATTTCTATAGCCTGTCTCCCGTTTTTAGCTTCTAAGAAATCAAACATCTCCGCAAAATTGTTTTCTAAAACCATCTTCACTGCTCTACGTTCTATTTGTTCATCATCAGCAATAAGCAGTTTTATCATTATCTCTCAATCCCTCCAATGGAATTTTTATATTTATACTCGTCCCAATATTAGGTTTGCTTTTGATTATAAAAATACTCCTACCCCTATACATAATATCTAGTCTATTTCTAACGTTTTTTATACCAATGCCCGTGGTATGGCCTATATAACTGGTATCATCAACATCTCTCAATAATCTATCTACTTTTTCCTTAGACATTCCCATTCCATCATCCAATATCCGTATATTGCAAAAATTATCCTCTTTAAATATGCTTATAGAAATCATACCACCATCTTCCTTGGGCTCAATACCATGTATAAATGCATTCTCGACTAAAGGTTGCAAAGTCATACCTGGAATTTCCACATTAAAAAGACTTTCATCTAGATCAAGTACAAAGTTCATTCTATCCTTAAACCTGTTTTCTTGGATATAGATATATTCCTTTATTATATCTACCTCCCTGCCTATGGTAGATCTTTCATCCACTGTATTTAGGCTATATCTCAAAAGAACGGATATGGAGTTTATAAGCTTTTCAGTTTGAGGGGCATTTTCTATTATGGCCATTTGAGTTACAGTATTTAGAGTATTAAATAAAAAATGTGGATTTATCTGAGATTGTAGCATTTTAAGTTGAGTATCCCTTAACATGTTTTTAAATAATAGATTTTTCATCTCTTCATCCTTAAGCCTTTTTTCTATATCTGCCTTTTCCTTTATCTCCTCTATAAATCCCTTTATATCCTTCACCATTATATTAAAATCATTAAATAGGATGTTAATTTCATTTATGTTTGATTTTTTAAAACCACCTATATCAAAATTACCTTGGGATACCTTTTGAGATGCCACAACCAATTCATTGAGTGGATTGGTTATATCCTTTGAGAAAAATATAGTAAACATTATACACATAAACGTAATAATTACCAATAAACACACCATAATGATCCTGCCCATTCTGGTGAGCTGTTTAAGCTTTTGATATATAACACCATTATAATTTAGATAGCTGTTGTTTAATCTTTGGACATATTCATCAACATAGCCTGCCACTTTTTTAGCTTCTGTAAAGTTTGGATAGAACTCATCATATTTTTCCGATAATATGAGCTTTTTATATGCCTGATCCGCATTTTCTTGATATGAGCCAATGACATTTTTTAAATCTCTAAGGATTATTGCACTATCCTTATCCAAATTGCCTTCCAATGCAACCAATTTATCTATTGCATCATTCAAACTTGCATTGTAGTTTTTCCAGTTGGTTTCTACCCTAGTTGAAAAATATTTATCAAAATAAAATACTGAAAGATTTATATCTCTACTCACCTGATTTATAGTAAACATATTGTTTATCATGGATCTGTATTGCTCTTCAATTGAATAAGTCGCAAAAATAGAATAGATATTTACAAAAGCCATCAGTATTATAATGCTAATCATAAATGCAAGGAGTATCGACCTGAAACTGCGATTTTTCATCTCATCTCTCGCCTCTTTGTTCAATATAATCATCTAAATTGTCCCTTGTTATTACTTCAACATCTGTTATATACTGGCCTGATACTTTGGATTTGTTTTCTATATGATCCATCATCAAATTAACACTTTTATATCCCATTTCATAAGGTTTTTGTACGATCGTTGCATATATTATCCCCTTGTCTATATAGTCCAGAGTTTCCGGCAGGTCATCAAAGCAAACAATTACTATATCAGTTCTGTTAAGCTTTTGTATGGCTTTGGCTGCCCCGGCTCCATCCAACGCACTTGTACAGTATATACTATTTATATCTGGATGATTAGTTATCATCTTTTCGGTCATAAGCCTAGCCTCTACCATATATGAATCAGAAGATTGTGTGTCTACAATTTTGGCATCCTTATAACTAGAGATGTATTTTTTAAAACCGTCTACCCGCTCTATTTGATTTGTCGTCGGTCCACCCATGACAATACCTATATTCAATGCGCCATCTATATGGTCGCATAAAATCTTAGCTGCTGCTTCTCCCGCGTAAATATTATCCGTGCCAACATATGCAATACGTTCACTTTTAGAAGCATCTGTATCCACTGTAATTACGGGAATTCCTACAGAACTGGCCTTATTTATATATGGAGCATATAAAGATTCATCCTGCACATAGGTCAATATGCCATCTACTTTTGCATTTATAGCCATGTCAAAAAGCTTTAGACTCTCCTCCACACTTGCTGCTTGAGGTCCATTATATTCAATAATACAACCACGATACTTTGCAGCTTCTTCAGCCCCCTGTTTTATAATTTGCCAATAGGGATTTTGATATATATGGGCAAGCATTATTATCCTTGGTTTACCCTCCATATCTTCAATTTTATTATTACCAATACCTTTCATATAAAGAAACGACATTAGGCCCAGACACAACATTACAATGACTATATAAACCATTATTCTGTATATTTTCACATAGATCACCCTCTCCTATATGAATAGCCCTCTTTCAATGTATTATACCATAATATCCCTTGTTATTTATACAAAATCATTTTTGACATTATAAATTATAGTGATATAATAAAAGGTAATAAATCCCTATCCAGGTAAAATTGGAGTGATATATATGAATACACTGTTGAGTATTGACTGGGATTATTTTATTAAAACAGATGATAGTTGGATATATTCACTTATTGAAAATAACAAAAACATAGTAATGATGTGGTATAAGCGGTATTTTGAAGCTAAAAGATGTGGCAAAAATCTAGAAGAAAATTTTAAATTGGATAAAGGTCTAATAAATAGTTTTTATGACTTGCTAAATAATATCTTCCATATAAAAGATAATGCAAAGATGTATATCTCCGATTCCCATAAACTATCGTATTATATTACACAACGCTTTAAGTGCACAGATGTATATTCGTTTGATGCCCATACAGATCTAGGATATGGTGGTCTTGCTGCCCTTGATTTTGGAGTAAATTGTGCCAATTGGTTGGGAAAACTTTTAAAAGATAGATTGATAAAGAAGGCCCATATCATCCTGAGCCCTCTCTCCCACGAGTCCAAAGATCAATTTTCAGAAATAAATTCTGAATTTAACGTACAGTACGATTCAATGGATAAGTTATTCAATATGCCTGAAATATCCCTAATACATATTGCACGATCAGGTACCTGGACACCTCCATGGCTAGATGATGAATTTTTTAAATTTATAAACAGCTTTAATAGACCATATAAGATATGCAATTATACACATAGGAAATGGACACCGAATGACCTCACCCTCGCTGATATAATATATAATCTAGTAAGTTAACACCAATATTTGATTTTAAAGCTTAAGATCATGATCTTCATAATCTTGCAGTTGATACGCTATAGCATCTACCGATATTTGGACTTCATATATGAGTATTATCAATGATAACATGAGCGATAAAAGGCTGATACCAAAGCTTATTTGGCCACCTATATGATTGTCCATAAAAAGTAAAAACATGGATAGGACACATAATATAAAACTCAATACCCCCATCACCTGCATCCATCTAATAAGCCTTATACGCCTGCTTAAATTCTTCATTTGATCCAATATCCTCTTATCTGGTTTTTCCCTATATGCACCATCTAACTGCCGCAAAAGTTGGGCAAGGGTTAAGAATCTACTGGTGTAGGCTGAAATTAAAAGGGATATTGCAGTAAACAATAGGGCGGGAGTTGTAAGTTCCAATTTCATATTCATCACCTTTTCTATAAATTATTACATTTTATCTATACCCTTAAGCGCCTAATCAAAGCCCTTGTATATATTTGTAATATCTAAGCGATTTGCCTTTTGCTTTTGTGGAAACTCAAGTGTAACTGTATATTGAAACTAAATCCTTGTTATTATATGATTTAGTTAAGATACCATATATGCGGAGGTAAATATGAATATTCCACCAATAAATCAAAAAATCGAAGGGAATATGGCTAGAATCGTAAATAATATAGCAGATAACATATTAAAAGATAAAGAAAATACACCTTTGGATAAAACGGATCTTCAAATAGACATTACTAATATCCAAACCCTGCCAGATATTATATCTATCCTCGGTTTGGAACCTACAGAAGAAAATCTTATGTATATTAAGAGATTGGGCCTGTTTATAAGTGGAGATTTACGTAAGCTTTTAACGTTCCTTCAGGAAGATGATAAACAACACATACTAGAACAGATAAAGGCCTTTGCAGTGCCATTAGATGAGGCGGAAGGATATATACAAAATCTCTCAGAAGGAGATATTATAGATACATTTAACAATGTGGACTACATTATGTATCATGTAAAGGACGAATATGGAGAATATATAGACCTATATGATAGGATAAAGACCAATGATTTAGCTAATCCCAAAACCAACTCATATATCAATATAAAGGAGCATCTGCAAAATCTAGTAGATCTAGCCTCAGATTTTAATATCCCACTGACATCTGAAAATATAGTATTGCTAGATAAACTCTATTTTGTATTTGGTAAAAATACAGAGGATATTATAAAAAATCTTGATCAATCTAATCTAGAACATCGTATTGAAAAGATTTTAAAACAGCCGGAAATGCTATTTAAAATATATGAAACGGCGTATGAAAATGCAGGTAATAAAACAAATAATCAAGAAGTTTGGCAAATGTTTATAAATATCTTTAGTAATTATGTAAAGCTGTTCCCTTTAGCTGAAAGGCAAAGGGTATTAGATATTTGGTATAGGCTTTTAACGAATAATAAAATGGACCAAACGATAATAAAAAACTTTGAGGATAACGCCCAAAAAATAAAAAAACATACTACAAAGATGATGCTTTATAGGAGAATACATGGGGATATGGCGGGAGCACTTGAAAGACAAACAAAAGATACCTTCCCTTTTCTGTTTGTTCCATTATTCATAGTATATGATGAAAAGATTATATTTGGAGAGATGTGGACTATAAAGAACAGGAAAGACAATAATCAAAAAAACAAATATTATAGCGTTTTCCTATGGTCAGATATTCCTAAAATAGGGCGCATAGAAACCAGCATACAGGGTATAGACAAAACAATAAATGTAAAGTTTTTCAGCCAGCCACAGATAGCTGATATAATGGATAAAAATAAAGATTCCATAATCCAAATATTTAACAGATACAAATTTAATACAAATAGCATAATGTTCCTGCCACTAAAGGATCAATATGGTGGCCTTAACGCCTTCCTAAATGATATGCTCAAGATACTCCCTAGCTTGGATATAAAGATATGAGGCTTCTTATATAGAAGCCTCATATCTTTATCTTAGTATAACCTTGCCATCTGCAAAGCCCTCGATTACCGCCAGGGACTCCAACCTTAATCCAAGATCCTCTATAACGCTCCCGCCCTTTTGAAATCCCTTTTCTATAGCAATGCCCACTCCCTGTACTTTTGCTCCCGCCTGGTTGCATATATCTACAAGCCCTTTTACCGCATTACCATTTGCAAGAAAATCATCGATTATAAGTATCTTATCATGACTATTTACAAACTCTCTGGATACCTTTATTGAGTAATATTGTTTCTTGGTAAAGGAATATACCTGTGATTGGTATACATCCTTACTCATATTAGCTCCTGGGTGTTTTTTTGCAAATACCACCGGTACATCAAAATATTGAGCAGTTATGCATGCAATGCCAATTCCGGAGGATTCTATGGTCAATATCTTGTTTATCTCCTTATATTGAAATCTCCTTTTAAACTCCTTGCCCATTTCGTTAAAAAGATGTATATCCATCTGATGATTTAAAAAGCCATCCACTTTTAGTATGTCACCACCTATAACCTTGCCTTCAGTCATTATCTTTTCTTTCAAAAGCTGCATAAGCTACTCCCCTCTCCCATTTCTACTCATATCTCTCTGGTTTGATCTTCCAACCACTTCCGTTCCTCTTCATCCAAATATGGAGACAATAACTCATACACTTTTCTATGATAATCATTTAGCCATGTTTTTTCATCCTCTGTAAGCATAGATGCATCTATACCCTCAATATCTATGGGGCAATATGAGATAGTTTCAAACCTCATAAATTTACCAAACTCAGTCACTTCATCCTCTACCACCAATAGATCATTCTCAGTTCTTATGCCATATTTACCCTCTTTATATATACCAGGTTCATTTGTAAGAATCATACCTTTCTCAAGCCTTATGTTATTTGGAGCAGGGCTGATTCTTTGAGGACCTTCATGCACATTTAAGCAAAAACCCACTCCATGACCGGTTCCACATTTATAATCCATGCCGTATTCCCATATGGGTCTTCTAGCTAATACATCCAGATTTGAGCCGGTAATGCCATAAAGAAATTTAATAGTGCTTAGAGCGATATGTCCCTTTAGTACCAATGTAAAATCCCTTTTTGCCTCATCAGACACATCCCCAAGTACAATAGTTCTAGTTATATCAGTGGTACCATCTAGGTATTGCCCACCTGAATCCACTAGCAGAAAGCCCTCCCGTTCAAGTTCACAGTCTGAATCACTAGTTGCCTTATAATGCATCATGGCTGCATGGTCCTTATATGCTGCTATGGTATCAAAACTAGGCTGCATAAAATATTCCTGCTCCCGCCTAAAGTCTTCAAGCTTCTCTGTTGCAGATATCTCTGTTATATGTTCATGCCCCACGTTCTTCTTTAACCAGTAAATAAATTTTACCAGCGCTACACAATCCTTTATATAGCATTTTTTTAGATTTTTTATCTCTATATCATTCTTTATAGCCTTCATCATGGTGGTGATGTTTAATTTTTCTCTTTTTTCTATATCTCTATCAATTGCATTATACAGCCATATACTTGTTTTATCAGGATCTATTAATATCTTATCTCCTTTTTTAAGTCCCTTTAAAAATTTATCTATATCATCATAGTCCATTATCTCTATACCACTTGATTCAAATTCATTTGAAGCATCTGCCCCTACCTTGTTTTTGTCGATAAAGAGATAGGCCTTTTCTTCAGATATAACAGCATAGGAAAGTACCACTGGATTGCTCGGAATGTCATTCCCTCGAATATTAAACAGCCATGCAATATCATCTAGAGATGTCAAAAGATAATGGCTCGCACCATACTTTTTCATCCCTTGCTGTACCTCGCGGATCTTTCTGCCACGATCCTTCCCCGCAAACTCTATATCATGAATAAATATTGGGTCAGATGGAAGTCCCGGTCTATCCTCCCATAATTCATTTATAAGGTCATATCTGTCCTCAAAGGAAATCTTATTACCTATTATATTTTTCATTTTGCGTACCTGGGAAATTGAAAATACCTTGCCATCAAATCCTAGGCATGCTTCTCCCTTAAGCTCATCCTTTATCCATTCACTATAGGATGGTACTCCAAGCTCTCCCATCCTAAAAAGTTCTATTCCTGAACCTTTAAGCTGCCTTTCGGCCTGAATAAAATACCTGCCATCTGTCCATAATCCTGCTTTATCCAATGTAACCACTACAGTACCGGCAGAACCAGTAAAACCGGATATCCATTGTCTACACCTAAAATGTTCTCCTACATATTCACTTTGATGAGGATCACTACTAGGGATTATATATGCATCTATACCATGTTCCTTCATCAATTGACGTAATTTTGCGATACGCTCTCTAATAACCATATCTTCATCCCCTACTAAAAATTTTTTGTTATAACTATTATACTATATTCGTTCAAGGTAGCTAGGTACATAATTGAATATAACACCAAAAAATATAAAACCATAGCGAGAAAGCCTTTCTATTTTTATCAAAAAACTGATACATTGATATACCCGCTATGGTTAATGCTAATTATAATATAAAATCAATTAAAACTTAAAGCCCGTTTGGGCCAAGTTAAAGATTAATTCACCAAAGAGCGAATTAGCCCAGCCAAACCATGGGCGAGTAAACTTTTTGGAATCATCAGGATCAAATCCTTCATGCATATACCCCGTACCTCCGTCGGTATTTTGGAGAATCTCCACAAGACTTCTTATCTCATCTTCATCTGTAGATGTCAATGCCTGCATAGTTAGACTGATATGCCATATATAGCCTTTAGGAGTATGGGGGCTGCCTATACCCTTTGCCATCTTTCCTTCATAATAGTACGGATTATGCTTGCTCAATAAGAACTTTCTGGTGTTCTTATATATGGGATCATCTGCCCTTAAGTATCCTAAATATGGACTGGATAAAAGGCTCGGGACATTAGCATCATCCATTAAATTATATCCCCCTAGTCCGTCCGTCTCATATGCATATATAGGTCCAAATTCAGGATGCTCATAGATACCATATTTTTTGATACCAGCATCCATTTCTGCCTTCAGCGCCCCTGCCTGCTCCTTTATATCCCAATCCTTATAAATAACAGATGCTATCTCCTCCATATATCCAAGCACTACTACTGCAAACATATTGCTAGGTATAAGATAACCATAGGCACAGGCATCGTCACTTGGGCGGAAACCCGACCATGTCATGCCGGTATATCCAACCGGTGTGCCCAACCCTCCATTTTTTAATGTATCGGTCTCAGGACAGTCAAACCTTTGAAATCGATATGGAGATTTTTCCATATGATTTTGCTCTGTCTTCCAAAGGGCTATAATGAGCTTCATTGCATCTTTAAACTTGTCATCGAAGACAACTGTACTTCCCGTGCGTTTCCAATATTTGTAGGCTAGTTGTATCGGATAACAAAGGGAGTCTATCTCATATTTTCTCTCCCATACCCATGGCGACTGCTCACCATCGGTAATATCCTCAGCATATCTGTTCCCATTGGGCTCTTTATTAAAGGAATTTGAATAGGGATCGATCAATATATACATTACCTGTCTTTTTATAAGACCCTCTATTACCATTTTTAATCCATCGATTTCATCTGACAAAGCAATATAATGGTGAACTTGGGCAGTAGAATCCCTGAGCCACATTGCAGGTATATCTCCAGTAAGTACATATGTAGTTCCATCGTCTAATGGCTGTATAGTTGTCTTTAGCGTGTTCAAAAAGCACTCTTTAAACATATTATAGAGCTTTTCATTATCCTTCAAAACGTTGCTTGTTTCCTCTATCCTCTCTTCTACTGATGATATAAGTGCGTTCAATATATCCCTTCTTTCTATTAAAATTGACCAATTATAGGTTGATTATATTATATGGCGTTTTACATCGTCAATACGTCTTTATTTTACTTACCCCTATTTTTAGCATTCCCTGTAATGGTTTATTTGTTTAAACTTCAATTTATAATATGGATATAAATTAGTATAAAACTTTCTATGGATTTCATAAAGATTTTATTATACAATTTATATTTATAGATATTATATCGGGGGATGTCAGAATGTTCCAATTAATTAAAAGTAGCTTTAAAGATTTTACTGTCAATCTAAGAAAATATATAATATTTGAGGGCATATATAAGGCACTAACTAGTGTACTATTTATACCTTTGATTTCCTATATTTTTCATTTTGCCATGAGGACTATAGGTTCCCGTTCCCTGCTTAACAAGCAGATATTTAAAATAGGTCTTAATTATAAAGGATTTGTAGGACTTATAGTCATCCTAATAATATCTACCATATTTATCTTTATTGAATATGGCTCTTTAATCGTTATATCCCAAAAAAATTTTTTCAAAAAAAATGTCTCTATTGCAGACGCATTCTTAACATGCATAGCTAAGATTCCAAGGATTTTTAACTTTGGCATGATAAAATTGATTCTCTTGGTCATACTTATCATCCCCTTTATTGAAGCACCTGTGACAGCTAGATTGATAGAAAATATCGCCATACCGAAATTTGTTATGGATGCCATATTTGAATCTAACATACTCTCCATATTGTATATGGCGGGAGTATGTGCAGTAATATACGTATTCTTGAGATGGATATTCACCATACACTTTATAATTATCGAAGGTAAAAACACAAAAGAAGCTATAAAATCCAGCCTATACCTTACTAAAAACAATAAAAGTAAAATATTATTTGAGCTAATCATCTTTAATATAGCTTCTTTCTTAGCAACATTACTTTTGATAATCTGTGTATTATTAACCATTGGCTTTACTGGTACATTATTCGATGCCAAATTCAAACATATATTTACGGGATCTTTTATAATTATGGTAATAAGTGCTGCCACATTTATATCTACTTTAGTCATAACACCTATGAATATAATATTTCTCACGAGAATCTATTATGAATTAAAAGAAAATCGTGGAGAAAAAATATATGATTCATTGTCTATAGTTCAAAACGGACAACTAAACAGATTCGAATCCAGTATAGCTACCTTTTTGAAAGGGAAAAAGGGTATTGTGATCTCAATAATAATATTAGCAGTAATCGGGTTTGGTATGGTAAATAATTTTATAACAGATGAAGTTATGTATCTAGGGAGAGATATTAACATTGCAGGACATAGGGGCAGCATCACAGATGCACCTGAAAATTCTTTGCCTGCAATAATGAATGCCCTGGAAAAAGGGGCAAATTTTGTAGAAATAGATGTTCAACAGACAAAGGATGGCGTAGTAGTATTGCATCATGACAAAACCTTAAAAAAAATAGCCGGCATATCTGACAATATAACCGATCTAACCTATAAGGATCTAGCCTCCATAGATATCGGATGTCGATTTTCAAATAGATATGCGGGAGAAAAAATACCTACCCTGGAAGAAATTTTAGTCGCTACAAAGGATAAAATAAATCTCATTATAGAACTTAAATCTTATAATAATACCGGAAATGAGCTTGCAAAAAAAGTTGTAGACCTAGTTGAAAAACATGATATGATAAAAAATTGCTATATACAATCTCTAGATTATAAGGCATTACAAACAGTAAGAAAATTAAACAAGGATATAAAAATAGGGCAAATAATAATACTCTCTGCAGGGGATCTCTCCACCTTGGATTTAGATTTTTATACTATAGAACAAACCATGTTATCAGATGCTTTTGTAAAAAAAGCCAATAGGCTCAATAGGGAAGTATGGGTATGGACTGTCAACGAAGAAGAAGATATTCGCAATGTATTACTATATAATATTGATGGGATCATAACAGATTATCCGGAGAGAATAAAGGATATTGTTACTATAAATAATAAAAAACAGATCTAAGCAGAGCCCATAATAAAAATGGTAATATCCTTTTAAATTAGAATATTACCATTTTCATTAACAAACTATTATACTATAAATTTATTTTTACATCGTATTTATTTTTTAACTTTGCAGTAGTATCCAAATACCTTTCCTGCTGTTTTAATGCAACAACCTGCTCTGTAACCTGGGATTTTACTTCATCAAATTTGCTTATGCCTTCCGCCTTTTTAGAGTCTACCCGTATTATATGATAGCCAAACTGTGTTTTTACTGGATCACTAATTTCCCCTTCATTCATATTGAAAGCAGCTTCCTCAAATTCTGGAACCATCTTGCCTCTGGTAAATTCTCCTAGATCACCGCCTTTTGCTTTTGAAGGACAGATAGAATATTTACTAGCTGCTTCTTCAAATGACAGGCCCTCATCCATTTCATTAAGTATCTTTTTAGCCTCTTCTTCTTCTTTGACTAGTATATGGCTAGCTCGTACCGCTTCCGGACTTTTAAAATATTCCTTATGCTCGTTATAGTAGTTTATCACTTCACCTTCAGTTGCAGATATATCTGATAGAAGTTTGTTTACTGCATAATGTTTTAAAACATTTGCCTCAATCTTCTTCATCTCTGTCTTGAATGTTTCTTCCTTATCAAATCCCTTTTCAACAGCATCAATATATAGTAACTCTTGATTTACCAACTCTTCTACTATCTTCTTTATTCCTTCAGGTGACTGAAATTGCATAGCAATTTGCGGATCCAATTCATTTAAGAATGCAAATACATCCTGCTGGGTTATCTCTTTTCCATTAACTACTGCAAATACCTTTGTTTCACTCATTATATAATTCTCCTTTTTTAATTTTACTCTTTTGCTCAAAATATATTATGACACTTATTATAACATACGAATAGCATTTTTACGGAAATTTTTATTGAATATTTTTTATAAACAAATTTGGCTAGCTATTATATAGGCAATCTACTTCTTCCACAACATTTCTAATCCATTTCTTTGATTGTAACCTTTTAGCTTCGAAAAATACTTTGACCACTTCTTCCAAGCAAATTATAAAAAACACCTTATCAAGTGGCAATTTAAAATATACAGCAGCTATAAAACCAGCCGGAATAGCAAAACACCATACAGTGCCGAGTTGGATTAGCATTGAATAGGTAGTATCTCCTCCTCCCCTAAAAACACCTACGATCATAAGAACATTAAAAAATCTAAGTGGCGCAAATACAGCCATAATTCGTAATACAATAAGTGTAAGATTTAAAGTTTCATCGCTTATACTAAAATTTTTTAAAACCCAAGGCGATGCAATCCATAATGCTGTTCCTGCTACCGCTCCTACCACTGGAGCTAATATGCCAAGTTTAGTTGCATACTCAAGCGCCGTGTCCTCTTCGTTTGCACCTATCTTATTTCCTATTATTATAGAAGCTGCTGTAGCAAGTCCTATAGATAAAACCATAAACATATTATTTATAGTTGTTGCTATCTGCATACTTGCCACCGCATTAATACCAATCTTTGCATATATTATTGAATATGTGGTAATACCTAAAGACCATATTAACTCATTTATTATTACAGAAGAAGATGTTTTAAAATACATCTTGATAAATTCAGAATTAAAACTCATAATCTCCTTTAATTTACCAGCAATAATGTCATCTGCTTTGTAAGCATAAATTACTACATATACCATCTCAATAAATCTCGCTATGCTTGTTGCTATAGCTGCTCCTGCCACCCCCATAGCATCAAATCCAAAATGTCCAAATATAAATACCCAATTTAAAAAGGCGTTTATCAATACTCCAACTAAACTCGCAAACATAGGAGGTCTTGCCATGCCTATACATCTTAAAGTAGTAGAAAGAGCCTGTGTCATACTAGTAAATATAAAAGTTATTGCAATAATTTTAAGGTACTCCGTTCCTAAATCTATTACCACTGCTTCCTTTGTAAAAACTCTCATTATGGATTGAGGAAACATAAAAGCAATAAAAGAAAACACTAATGCAGTTAAAATACTTATAATAGCATCCAAGCCTAACATTTTTCGTATGTTTGAAACATCTTTTTTGCCCCAAAATTGAGACATAAATATGCCTGCACCGGCATTTATACCTGATAAACATAGCATAAATATAAAAAAATATTGATTTACCAACCCAACTGCTGCAATAGCATCTTCTCCAAGTTTACCGATCATCAAATTATCAACCATATTAAGGGAAGAGCTTATTAGGTTTTGTAAAGTGATGGGGATGAGCAATGTAATAATTGTTAAAAAGAATTCCTTATTTCTAACAAATTTTTTCATTTTTACCTCCTAACTTATAACAATAAAAAAAGCAAATGGGTAGTTAAGCCGCCCATCTGCTTTCATTTTTCATATATTTTTTTCAATAATAAAGTATATATAAATAATGTACAATAGTCAAATCCAAAACTAACTATTCTATAAATATCTTTTTAATTATATTATCTTCAAAATCCTTTATCTTGAAAAAGTTATCTTCCAAAATACCGTATGTATTTGGATTATTCTCCTTTGGAAGTGTAATGGATCCCGGATTGATTATAAATATATCATTTGCTTTTTCAGCTTTGAGTACATGGGTATGCCCATATATGAATATATCTCCTGAACTTAGTTTTGGCATATTCACCTCATTATATATGTGTCCATGTGTTAGGAACAAACGTTTTCCATTATATAGGATTGTAGAGTATGTTGCCATAATGGGAAAATCAATTACCATTTCATCAACCTCACTATCACAATTTCCCCTTACGGCTATAATTTTATCTGCAAAACTGTTAAGCAATTTTGCAACTTCCTTTGGGTTATATTCTAAAGGCAAAGGATTCCTTGCCCCATGATATAATTCATCACCCAATATAACTATATAATCAGCTCCTTCTTCTTTAAACTTCTCTAATGCCTTTTTTGTATAATAAAGAGAGCCATGTATATCTGACATAAAAAATATCTTCATAATATAAATTCCTCCATCTGCATAAGCTTTTCGACCTTAATAATAACATAACTTTTTATAATATAAAAGATTCATTGTTTTTATTTTTCCCTTGACGTATCGTAAATAATTGATATAGTATTTCTTATGACTATTTTTATGGAGGATTTATTTGATGTTTCGTATTAAACCAAAAATTATGCCTTCATGGTGGGAGGCTATCCTATTAACAATCGGTGTCTTGACAATAATTGGCCTATCAATTATTTGTTTTGATTCCACACCCCATATACCAGTTGTAATATCCATACTCATTTTAATCTTTTATGGTTTAGCAAAAGGATTATCATTTCGTGATTTGGAACACGGCATGATCGAAGGGGCCAGTACAGCTATCGGCGCAATATTTCTATTTTTCTTTATTGGAATTCTAATCAGCAGCTGGCTTATAAGTGGCACCATTCCGACTTTAATGACAATAGGATTAAACCTTGTCATACCACATTTTTACTATGCGGTTATATTTGTAATTACTTCCATTACAGGGCTATGCATTGGAAGCTCATTAACTACCGCTGCAACAATTGGCGCTGCTTTTATAGGTATCAGCTCCGCCCTTGGTTTTTCTTTACCCATTACGGCGGGAGCTGTAGTTTCCGGTGCCTTTTTTGGCGATAAGATGTCACCTTTATCCGACACAACCAATTTGGCATCTTCTATTGCTGATGTTGATTTGTTTGAGCATATAAATAATATGAAATGGACTACTTTCCCAGCTTTTTGTATAACTCTGGTTATCTTTGCTCTTCTATCTCCAACAGCAAGCCAAACCAGAATTGGCCAGCTCGATATGTTTAAAAATGCACTTTTAAAAACGGGAATGGTGCATTGGTATAGCTTAATTCCCCTTGTAATCCTTGTTTTTTTGTCAATAAAAAAAGTCCCTGCAGTCATTACACTGGCAATTAGCTCCATATCGGCAATTGCCTTATCCTTCTTGCATATGCAAGGTCAAACTGTAAGTGCTTTGTTTTCGGTTTTATATAGCGGATATGTTTCACAAACTGGTAATCAGGCAGTGGATGCATTGTTGACACGTGGTGGGATTGAGAGCATGATGTTTACTGTTTCTCTTATTATATTGGCATTAAGCATGGGTGGATTGTTATTTGTACTTGGCATTATCCCCAAACTTCTTTTAGAAATAGAATCCAAGTTAAACAGTATAGGTTCTATTATTACGGCAACTGCCGTTACCGGCATTATGATCAATTTCTTAACAGGGGAACAATACCTATCAATTTTGCTTACTGGAGAAACCTATCAGTCTCAATTTGAAAAAATAGGCTTAGAAAGCAAAAATCTATCTAGAGTATTAGAAGATGCTGGCACCGTCGTAAATCCCCTTGTACCTTGGGGTGTATGTGGTACCTTCTTAACCAATGTCCTTGGAGTTTCAACTATACAATATGCTCCCTTTGCATTTTTTTGTATACTATGTCCTATACTCACTACCCTATACGGATGGACAGGATGGACTATTACGAAAAAGGAATAGCTTGATTAAACGAGCTATTCCTTTTTATCTAATAATAAATATATCTATTGAATATCTCCAACGCGTGCTGCCTGCTTTTCCATATCGCCTTTTATAAGTTTTAAAAAAATTCCTAATATAAAACCTAATATAGCAGGTAAAATCCAGCCTAATCCTTGCGTATACAATGGCAATTTGTTCAACAGTCCTTCTACAACCCCTATTTTTAATCCTATATCACTCAATACAGATAATATACTTACAACACCAGTAAATCCTATTGTAGATCTATATACAACAGATTTTCCTTGGAAAAGCGGATCTACCATAGAAAGTATTATAAGCACTATAGCTACCGGATAGATTGCATCTAATACTGGTACAGATACTGCTAGTATTTTTGTTAGTCCCATGTTAGCAAGAACCATGCTTGAAATAGTAATTATCCTTACAAAAGTCTTATATTTAACTTTTGGAAATACGAGTGCAAAATATTGACTACAAGAAGTTATAAGACCAACGCAAGTTGTCAAGCATGCAAGACTAAATATTGATGCTAATAATACTGCCCCTTGCTTTCCAAATATATATAATGTTACATTGGTTAGGGTTTGTGCACCATTTTCTGTCTGCCCAAATCTCCCGCCACTTGTTGCTCCTAAATGTGCAATCATAGAATAAATAACCATTAATAAAAATCCTGCTATTACTCCCGCCTTTATAGAGTTTGAGACTATATCTTTTTTGTCTTTAACCCCTTTTTGCACTAACGCTGAAGATATTACTATACCAAAATTTAAGGCCGCTATTGTATCCATTGTTAAATATCCATCTAAAAATCCTTTAACAAAAGGTGTTGTTGCATATTCTGCCGTTGCTTTTCCATATCCACCTAATGGCTTAAACAAGCTTGCTACAAAAATACCTGTTATCAACATCAATAGTATAGGTGTTAGAACCTTGCCCATACGGTTTACCAATTTTGACGGTGTTAAACATAACCAGTATGCTATAGAAAAAAATACAAGCGTATATAGAAACAATGCCAGTGTATCTGATATAAGTCCTTTTGGTAAAAAAGGTGCTACTGCCATTTCAAATGGCAAACTTCCTGCCCTTGGTATCCCTAAACAAGGACCTATTGAGAGATATATTAAAATAGTAAATATCACTGAAAAAACACTGTTCACTCTTTTTGATAATTTATTGAGCCCACCTGATCTTACTACAGCTATTACCCCAAGCACAGGAAATCCCACTGCCGTAACGAAAAAACCTAGCATGGCTGTCCAAGTATTTTCCCCCGCTGCTTGACCTAGAAATGGCGGAAATATTAAATTTCCTGCTCCAAAAAATAATGAAAATAACATTAAACTTATAAGTACTAAATTCTTCTTGGATAGATGCTCCAACTAAAATACCTCCTCATTTTTTAATTTTTAGTGTCTTAATAATTTTTTTGCATATAAAAAACCCCATCCCTAACAAAAGGGACGAGGTTTCATCGCGTTACCACCCTAATTCCATAAAAATACAGACTATATTTTTATAGCTCTCAATTACGTACTAAATAATACGCTTTCTTTTAACGGCAGAAGATCCCGGCAAGACTTACTGTATTTTTCAACCTTGCTTCTCCGAGATGATTTTCAAATATACCTTGAACATTGGCTTTCAGCAAAACACCAACTCTCTTTGGAACAAGAATATATCCTATTTTTTCTCTTCATCGAATTTATTAATTTTTTTGTTTCTTATATAGTACATCTTTACGGTTAAAATGTCAAAACATTTTATTAAATTACATATCCTCCGTTGGGACTTATAACTTGACCGGTAATAAAATCAGCTTGGCGGGAGGCAAGATATAAAACAGTATATGCTATTTCTTCTGGTTTTCCAAACCTTAACAACGGTGTATCATCTATTAATACCTCCCGTTCATCATCATTAAGAAAACCATTCATTTCAGTATCAATAATTCCAGGAGCAACGCAATTGACCTGAATATTTGAAGGCCCCAATTCTTTTGCCAGTGATTTGGTAAAACCAATCATCGCTGCTTTTGCAGTGGAATAATGTACTTCGCATGAGCCCCCCGTTATCCCCCATATAGAGGATATATTGATTATTTTACCTTGCTTTCTTCCTATCATGTACGGCAAGACACACTGGCAGCAATTATACATTCCTTTAACATGTACATTTATCATATTATCCCATTCATTTTCATCTATTTCTGTAAATAGTTTTTGTTGTGAAATACCAGCATTGTTTACAACAACATCAATTGAACCAAATTTGGAAATACCCTTGTCTATCATTTCTTCAACCTGTTCCCTTATCCTCACATCTGCTTTATATACCATAGTAGTATATCCATCTTTATCAAGGAGAGATTGTAAAGATAATGCTTCTTTTTCAGAATTTAGGTAATTTATTATTACATTGTAATTATTTTGAGAAAATAATTTTGATATGGCATAACCAATTCCTTTTGCTCCTCCAGTGACCAATACAGTCCTATTCATAACTTTCACCACTTCCTCTACCAAATTTTTGAAATAAATTCACTTCCAAGATTGTTTCTGACTTCTAATGCGAAAAAATGAGATAACAAGAATAAGACCTGAAGAAATAGCAAGTGCTATACCTGCCGTTAAAATTCCCAAGCTCAACGCTTCTTTATTTTTCCCATCAATAAGAGCCTTAATAGTCTTATAAGAAGCAACACCGGGGACTAATGGTATAATCGCAGGAATAATAAATATAGTAACGGGATTTTTTGTACGCTTTGCAAAAAATTCTCCCATTATTCCTATAAAAATGGATGCAATAAATGTTGCAGCAATAGTAGACTTACTTATATGCATCATAAGTAAATAACCAGCCCAGCCTATAGCTCCTGAAAAACCCGCTTCGATTATATATTTTTTAGGTACATTAAACAAGATGCCAAAACCTATGGTTGCAAAAAATCCATATATAATTTGCAATATCACCTTAGTCCTCCCGCCATAGCCCATATTTTTAAAAATGCCCCAACACCTGTAGCTATCCCCGTAGCTGCAATAAGTGCATCTACGCCCCTAGATGTTCCTGAGACAAGATCTCCAGAGATAATATCACGAAGAGAATTTGTTATTGCAACCCCTGGCACCAATGTCATAATTGAACCTATTATTATCATATCCAAGGATCCCATTCCCATTTGCGAAAACAATATGCCAAAGACAGTAACAAATCCCCCACCAAAACAATTAACAATAAAATTGGGAAATCCCACTTTTTCAAGAAATAAGACAAATATCTGCAGCAATACAGCTGTTACAAAGGTAGGTATAAAATCCTTACTATTACCGCCAAGCATCATCATAGAAGTTGTTGCAGCTACACCTGCAGCAAAAATCCTTAAATAATAATTATACTTTCCCATAGAATTAATTTCATGAAGTTCAGCTATGTATTTATCAACATCTAATGTTTCCCATTCTTCTTTACTAAAGCGTCTGGAAAGATCATTTACAATGGCAATTTTATTTAAGTCTGTATCCCTTCTTTTAACCCGACTTATTTTTGTATATATTTTTCCATCATGTTCTACAGATACAAAAATCCCTGTTGGAGTCACAAAAGTTTCTACCTTTTCAACCTTGTTTTCCAACATTCTTCCAATAGTATCCTCGGCTCTGTAGGTTTCTCCACCGTTTTCTAATATCATTTGTCCGGCAGAAGATGCAAGTTTAAGCGTTTTATTTATATTCATAATATATCATCCTGTCTGAACATCATACATATCCCAAATAAAAGTAATTCGCCTATATTATAATCTTATATTTTACTTATTTCAATTATTTTTACGCCCACTGAGCAATAAATGCAAAATCCTTTTTGCTCTAACAAACAAGCAAAAAGGATTTAAAGTTATTTTTATTACACATTATTCATCTTAATTGTGTGTAAACTCTTAAATGATTGCGAATCGCTTCCCGCTCATCTTCATCCTCTACATCAATATATACTCTATCTCCTTCACAGGTAATACTGTAATTACCAAAATTTCTACTTTTAAGATAATCCTCTATGGAACGCCATCCTCCGTCACCTTGGGTCATCAAGATTTTGTCACCTACATAATCTCCATTAACATATACATTATATCGGTCATGAGCCATTTTTTCCCTTAGTCTATCATCTTGAACTCCATTTATAATTGGAGGAAATATAAAAAATCTATTTCCATCATTCATTATATTCAAATAATCCCACCTCCATGTTAGCAAGAATAATTTATTCATCCATTAGTCTTAGCCAACAAGGAAGGTTTCATGCTTGTTAATTATTGTATAGCAAAATATATTATATAATAATTAATAGATTTTAAATGTTTTTCATAATAATACTCTCTACAATGTCTGCTACATCTTCACACGCATCGCAGCAATCCTCAAGACATTGAAAAAGTTGTGTCCAAGATATTATTTCCATTGGATTTCTCGATTCTACATAAAGGCTTCTCATTGCCTCTGTATAGAGCTTGTCCCCCTCTTCCTCCATATTATTTATCTTTACAATATAATCATGAATCCGGGTGGATTTACGGAATGACGGGAATTCTTCCATCATACTCTTCATTTCTTTGCAACACTCTACTACAATGTCCATAAAATCAATGGTTTCTTGACGTATATTTTTTACATTATACATATATAGTCTCAATAAAACATCCTCAATTGCATCTATCACATCATCAAGTTGTTGCGCAAGTTCTATTATATCCTCCCGTTCTATTGGAGGAAGAAATTCCTTTGCAAGATTCTGCATCATAGTATGCTTTTCTACATCGGCATCATGCTCTATTTTATGCATATTCACCATTTCTTGTGAAAGCTCCTTCACATTGAAGTTTTTAACTATTTCCCTCAGCATTTCAGAAGCCTCGCATGAATAATCAGCCATTTTTACAAACATAGAATAATAATCATAACTATTTTTCCGTTTCATTTTGTCCTCCTTTTTTATCTAAAACAAATTCATAAAAAGTTTCGCCATTAAAAATCCAATAATACCACAACCAGGAAACGTTAAAACCCAAGTTAGAACCATATCATTAACAACAGACCAGTTTACTGAAGATATACGTTTTGCTGATCCTACACCCATTATTGCCGTTGTCTTTGTATGTGTAGTGCTTACAGGCAATCCAAATAACGAAGAAAACAGTAGACAAAGTGCAGCTGCAAGATCAGATGAAAAGCCTTGATATTTTTCAAGTTTCACCATATCCATTCCTACTGCTTTAATTATACGATATCCACCGATAGACGTACCCAAAGCCATCACAAGTGAGCACAAAACCATAAGCCAAAATGGAATCTGAAAATCAGATACCCCTCCCTGACCCTTTGCAAGAAAAATCCCAAGCATAAATACTCCCATAAATTTCTGCCCGTCCTGTGCACCATGCATAAATGCCATTGCTGCTCCACCGAATATTTGAGCTTTTTTAAAAAAGCCTAATGTTTTACGTCTGTCCATATCGCGACATATAAATTCAACAATCTTTACAGTAACAAATCCCATCCCAAATCCAAATAGAGTAGAAAAGCCAAGGCCATACAGAACTTTTGCCCACTCAGAACCATTAATACCGGAAAATCCCCCTTGAAGTGCTATGGCGGCACCTGATATACCAGCTATCAAAGCATGACTCTCGCTTGTAGGTATTCCAAAGTACCATGCTGCTGTCGCCCATGTTACTATAGCAAATAATGCGGCACAAAGGGCAACTAGTGCTGTATGCGAATCTCCACCGAAATCTACCATATTATATATAGTCATTGCAACAGAACTGTTTATCATAGTCATTACTAGCACACCAAAAAAATTGAATACAGTAGCCATTAAAATTGCTGAATGGGGGCTCATTGAGCGTGTGGAAACACATGTTGCAATGGCATTGGGAGCATCGGTCCAGCCATTTACTAAAACCACTCCCAAAGTTAGCAATACTGTAACAAGCAAAGCAGGATTCGTAATGAGTTGCTCTAAGAATTCTTCAAATAAAATAGTCATTTTTCACGTCCTTTCATAAATCAAAAATTCATTTTTGCTTTTTACAAAGTTTCAGCACCTAATAAGGCGCTTTTCTCTTTATAAAGACACGTTACCAACAAATAGCAACATGTCTTGAATATCTTATAATATACTATTGTGTTTTCCTATACTTGTAATTATAATTAATATAATATTATTCTATCTTATATATTAACCATTAGTTTATACAATATCACATTTGAGTTTTTTTGTATACATTGAATTAAATCTTTAAAAGGAAGTGATAAGATGAAATACGCCATTGAAGTAAAAAATCTACATAAAAGTTACGGCAACATTGAAGCAGTAAAAGGAATAGACTTTACAGTACAAAAGGGCGAATTTTTTGCATTTCTAGGACCAAATGGAGCAGGAAAGTCTACAACTATTGATATTCTATGTACACTGCTAAAGCCAGATATGGGCACTGTAAAGATCGAAGGTTTTGAACTTGGAAATATGGACCATTCTATTAGGCAAAATATAGGTGTTGTTTTTCAAGAAAACACATTAGATGATCTATTAACAATTAAAGAAAATCTATATTTAAGAGCTGCCTTTTACGGTTTGATTGGGAACAAGAGGGATAATGCAATAGAATTTGCCGCAAGGTCGGCAGATGTATTTGATATTATAGATAGACCCTATGGCAAACTTTCAGGCGGGCAAAAAAGGCGTGCAAATATTGCAAGGGCTTTGATTAATACACCTAAAATATTATTTTTAGATGAGCCTACAACAGGTCTTGACCCTCAAACCCGGTTAAATATATGGGAAACCATTTATAAATTACAAAGGGATACAGGTATGACAGTTTTTCTTACTACTCATTATATGGAGGAAGCAGCATCAGCTGATAACATTGCTATTATTGATAATGGACTAATCGTTGCTACTGGTACACCGGCTGTATTGAAAGAACAATATAGTGTTGATAAACTCTATCTTTTAACAGATGATGATAAAAGGCTTTTAAACATACTAAATCAATACCCATTTGATTATAAAAAACAGGGAGAACAATTCATTATACAATTGGAAAATAGCCTTGATGCTTTGCCCATACTAGAAACTGTTAAAAACAGCATTTCTGGATTTCAGGTTATAGCAGGTAATTTGGATGATGTATTTGTAAATATTACAGGCAGAGAAATACGGGAGGATGTATAATATATGTATGCAATAGCACAACTTATAAAACGCAATTTAAAGATGTTTTTTAGGGATCATTCAGCAGTCTTTTTTTCTTTATTGTCACTCTTTATAATTATTGGATTATATGCATTGTTTTTAGGAGATGTTTTTGTAGATAATATGAAAAATATTGCTGGTAAAAACACACGCTTTCTTATGGATAGTTGGATCATGGCAGGTCTTTTAGCTGTCTTATCCGTTACTACTACACTAGGGGCTTTCGGTATAATGATATATGACAAAACAAGGGGTGTATCCAAGGATTTCTCTGCATCACCAATTTCCCGGTGGCAAATTATAAGTGGATATGCAATAAGTTCTTGGACTATTGGAATGATTATGGGTATTATTGCCTTAATACTTTCAGAGGTTTATATCATCGCCTATGGTGGGAAGCTACTTAGTCTTAAGCAAATTTTTAAAGTAATCTACATCATGGCCTTAAGTGTTTTTTCCTCTACTGCCGTAATATTATTTCTTGTATTGTTTTTTAAGTCCAACAATGCTTTTGCTACCGCCAGCACAATAATTGGGACATTGATCGGATTTCTGTCAGGCATATATATCCCCATAGGTAACTTGCCTACCGGAGTTCAGACAGCCATAAAAATATTCCCTCCCGCCCATGCCGCAGCACTGTTTAGGCAGATTATGATGGAACAACCGCTTTCGTTAGTTAATGCCCCTCCAGAAGCTATTGAGGAAATAAAGCTTATCTTCGGTGTAGTGTATAAGTCTGGTAATAGCATAATACCTTTTAATATAAGTGTTTTAATTTTAATAATAACAGGAATTGCATTTTTTTCCCTGTCGGTTGTAAAGATAAGCTTAAAAAACCATTAAAGAAATTATACTAAAACAAAAACCTTACAAGTACCAAACTTCTGTAAAATTATTATTTACGCTTATGTTTATTATTATCAAAACTGCAAATAATAGAGCTAGATAATTATATTACAGAAGGTGATTAACATGGATACTATTGAAGCAACCTATGACCATCTTTTAAGGGTAGTGTTTGGTGTAGCAAATCCAGTAAAAAAAGTAATAATTAAAACCCAATGCAAGGTTCATAAATTTATTAATCTTGATGCCCTAGATATTCTTAAAAATGATGGTTATTCCGCTGAATACAATTTTTTCAATAGATATATTTCAGATATAGATGATGGAACTGTATGGGCTGATCAAGATTTTAAAAGTTCAAACCATTTTTATAATCCATATAAAAAAAGAGGATTATATGGAAGAAAGAGCGCATTGGATTTAGGCACAGATTATTATTCAGAGGCTATTAAGCTCTGGAAAAATGCCCAGTTTAATAGATCACTATTCTATCTTGGTTCAGCCCTCCATATTATTCAGGATATGACTATTCCACAGCATGCAAATATTCGCCTGCTAGATGATCATCGTCAATACGAAACATATATCAAAAGAACCTATGACTTTTTTGACGACTTTAAGGTGGAAAATGGGGCTTATCTACTAGACTCTATCGAAAACTATATAAGATTCAATGCTAGAGTTACCATTAAAATCTACAAAAAATTACATATGATTCCAAACGATGAAGATAGATTTTATCGCATAGCTAGATGCGCCCTTCCATTAGCAAAGAGAACCACGGCGGGAGCTATGGTTATGTTCTATGATGATATAGTTTTTAAAATCTAATTCAATGTATTTCATTGAATTCAATTTCGTGTTTGAGTATTTCATTTATACGTTTTTCAATTCGATCAATATCAAAGTTCGCTTCTTCCTTTATACTTTTTCTAAGCATAGGTCCGATTTGTTGGATATCATCTCGTATGTCATATAAAAGTTCCAAAGCAGCAGATGCTTCCAACTCATCTCTGGGTATTTCCACCATTCCCGCAAGGATAGAATTTTCTGTCCTAGAAGCGATTATTGGAGATTTAACCTCTTCCACATATACAACGGTCCTTCTCCCTGGTCCCCGATCATCCTCAATAGGTTCAAGACTAATAATCTTATCTGAACGAACAAACTTGCCATAACCTAGTGGTACCATTACCCCTTCTTTGATTTCCATTTGGAACACCTCCTAAACATGGCTTTATATAATATTAATATCCCTTATATAATAAATAATATACAAAATAATATCATCAAATGATAACCATTACCCCCCACTTAAATGGCATTATTCTCAATAATTTTTACTATTAACCGGGATGCTGACTTAATAGATTCTGTGGGAATCAATTCGAATCTTCCATGAAAGTTATATCCACCTGTAAAAATATTGGGACATGGAAGCCCCATATAGGAAAGTCTAGCCCCATCCGTACCCCCTCTAATGGGGTTAATTCTAGGCTCTATTCCAAGTTCTAGCATAGATTTTTTAGCAAGATCAATGATCTCCATGTGCGGCTCAATCTTCTCGCGCATATTATAATAACTATCTTCAATTTTGATAGTAATGATGTCGCCATATTTGTGATTTAAAAAGTCAACAATTTTCCTAATATATGCCTTCTTTTCTTCAAATTTATCCATAAAGTGATCTCTAATGATATAGTGAACAACAGTATGATCTACACTCCCAACAATGTCATCCAATAGATAAAAGCCTTCATATCCTTCTGTATACTCTGGTTTTTCATTTACCGGTAGCATATGCTCTATCTCCATAGCAACTCTGAGAGAATTTATCATTATATTCTTTGCTGCACCTGGATGAACATTCTTGCCTTGAATATCAATCTTTATACTTGCTGCATTAAAGTTTTCATATTCTAATTCACCTACAGGGCCTCCATCAACAGTATAAGCAAAATCTGCACCAAAGTCCTCTATATCAAACAAATCTGCACCACGGCCAATTTCCTCATCTGGCGTAAATCCAATTTTAATATCTCCATGTTTAACCTCTGGATGTAAAATCAAATATTCCATTGCATCTACGATTGCCACAATTCCTGCCTTATCGTCCGCACCTAATAAAGTTGTTCCGTCTGTTGTTATAATCTCCTTACCTACAAGATCTTTTAGAAAAGGAAATTCCTTTACAGTCATGGAATACTGATCGTTTATTTTAATATCCCCACCTTCATATAAAAAGATATTTGGATTTATACATTTACCATCTAAATCAGGACTAGTATCTAAATGTGATATAAATCCTATTGTCGGTACCTTTTTATCTATATTGGATTTAAGTGTAGCATATACATATCCATTTTTGTCTTGTTTGACATCACTAAGTCCTAACTCCTTTAATTCCCCTACTAATAAAGTCCCAAGTTCTATTTGTCCTGGCGTACTTGGACAAGTACTACTATCTTCATCAGATTTTGTGTCTATAGCTATATACCTTTTAAATCTTTCAAGAATTTTATCCATATGATAATCCCCTCTTTAGCATTATTTTTATTTTATCAAATAAGTACTAAATAATTATTATCCTATATTATCGTCTGTATTACAAGCATTATAATAGAAAATGCTCCTATAATGCCCATTAGCGGGAGTATGAATTTTAACCATTTATCATAGGTTACATCAACCATTTCAAGGGTTGCTAAAATAAGTCCTGTTGGAGTAATAAATGCCATCCATCCCTGTCCCCAATTATAGGCAGTAACTATAATATCCCTTGAGATGCCTACAGTATCTGCTAAAGGGGCCATTATAGGCATAGATAATGTAGCCAATCCCGATGAAGATGGTATGAAAAAACCTAATAAACTAAATAATAACATCTGAACAGTTACAAAAACACCACCACTCATATTCTGTATGATAGATGATGAATAGTAAAGTAATGTATCAGAAATCATACCATTATCCATTACAATATTGATAGCCCTTGCAACACCAATAATAAGGACAACGCTTACTAAATCTGCTGCCCCATCTAAAAAAGTATTAACCGCTTCCCGTTCAGAAAGTCCTGATAAAAATATAATTATTATGGAAACGGCTAAAAACAATCCTGACATCTCTGGAAACCACCACACACCTGTGGATACTCCCCAAATCATTATTGGAAATGCAGCTAAGAATATTACAAGTATTAAAATCCTTCTCCAGTCAAATTGTATTACATTATCTGGATCATAATCCTTTAAAAACTTTTCTTCAATACTTACCATGTCTTCATAAATCAATGAGTTTTTTGGATCTTTTTGTACCTTTTTCGCATAGTAATAAATGTATATAAGTGTTATTATCATAGCTAGAATTAAAGATAAAATACGGAAGATAAGCCCTTCATTAAAGGATATCCCTGCAGCATTTGAAGCAATAACTACAGAAAAAGGATTTGTAGTTGAAAACATAGTTCCAATGGAAGACCCCATATATATTGATGCAATACAAATGATTGCATCATATCCACTTGCTATAAATATAGGCATAAGTATAGGATATAATGCAATAGTCTCTTCTGCTAATCCAAATGTAGTACCGCCTAATGCTATCAAAGAAGAAACAAATACTACTAATAAAAACTCTTTTCCCTTAGTTTTTTGCGATAATGCTGCAATACCTGCATCAAATGCACCTGTTTTATTGATTAACCCAATAATTCCCCCAAGTATAAGTACAAAAACCATGATATCAACTGTATCCATGACACCCTCAACAGGTGCCATAATAATTGATAACAATCCTTGAGGTGATTGTTCTATAGGTTGATAAGTATTTGGTATTGCGATAGGTTTTTTGATACTACCATCTATAAACTTTCTAACATCCATCTTGATATTTAATTTATCCAGTGTCGCTTGTGTAGCTGGGAGGGTGCTTATTTGCCCTTTATGATCCTCTATCATGAAAATATTTTGCTCTGAATCATATTTTAACTTTGAATAAAGCCCTGCTGGAACCACATAAGTTAATACAGCTGATAGTATTAAAACTATAAAGAGCACTGTAAAAGCTGTTGGAAACTGAAGCTTCTTCTTTTTTTTTTGTTATTTTCCATAGTTTCATCTCCCTGATAATTCAATAGTTATAAATTGGTTTTACGTCCATAATGCTATTAGGATAAATACCAATCTGAAGTTAGTATATATTATATCCACATTAAATATTTTTATCGGATTTTAGAATAGATTGCGTCTCCACAAAAGTGCTATAATAAAAACATAGATAATCATTGCTAAAAAAGGAAGGATAAATTAATATGTATAATATTTCTAGAGAAAACGTAGTTTTTGAAAGAAAAGATGAAAACACCCTATATTTTAATAGTCCTTTTCCATCTGGCGATAAATATGTTGATAAAGTAAAAGCACTTTTATATAGAGGTCATGGAAAAGAAGGTATTGTATTCGTACATGGTTTAGGTAATAGAAATTTTGATTATTTAAAATACTATCCTGAAAATTTAATCCATTATAACTACACAACAATCATGCCCGTATTACCTTATCATTTTGAAAGGATGCCAAAGGATAAAAAAATAGATTTCCTATCTGGCACTGCAGTTGATATTGAAAAAAGGTTTTATCAGTCAGTTACCGATATACTATCCTGCGTTGATTACTTACAAAATATAGGCATAGAAAAAATACACATTATGGGTTTTAGCTTTGGAGGCATGATAGGAGTCATCTCCAAAGCCTTGGATAATAGATTAGATAAGGCCATATTTATAGTATCTGGAGGCAACTTTATGTATATTACCTGGAAAAGCGTTGCAACCAAAGTCCTCAGAGTTCGTTATGAGGACAAAGGCAGCTGCAGCATAGAGAGGTGCCATAGACTACATGAAAATTTTGATGAACAGGCTGAAAAATTCAACACCTTAGACGATTTAAATAGTCTTCCTAACTGTTTTAGATATGACCCGTCCCTATTTGCAAAAATGATAAACCCAGATAAGGTTTTAATGATTAATGCAGCCTTTGATCCATTTATCCCCAGAAATTCTTCTAAAGATTTATGGACCAAAATTGGCAAACCAAAAAAGTATATACTTCCTGCAGGGCATTTAACTTCCCATCTATGGTTTAAAAAATTTATACTGAAAAAATCAGTAGAATTTTTGAAACATAACAAACTAGACTACTAAAACTAATACAAATTTGCAATTAGCACTACCCTATGGTGTTAGTATGTAAGTATGGATACAAAAAGTTTAACACGATAAAACATCTATTTTATCCCAAAGTAGAATAAATGGACAGGTAGAAAATTTAATATCAACCAGTCATAAATTCATACTAATAACTATTATATAAAAGCCATAGAGGTCATGTTAACATACCCTATGGCTTTCATATTAAGATCTATTCTATCTGTTGCTTATTCCTCAAAGAATAGCTTCAAATCATCTTCTACAGAGCCGATACCTGCAATCCCAAAATTCTCTACTAGTACATTTACAACATTGGGCGAAAGGAATGCAGGCAAAGTTGGTCCCAAATGAATATTTTTTACACCAAGATATAAGAGAGCCAGTAGAACAATGACTGCCTTCTGCTCATACCAGGAAATATTATATACAATAGGTAAATCATTAATATCATCCAGTCCAAATATTTCTTTAAGCTTAAGGGCAATCACAGCCAATGAATATGAATCATTACACTGTCCCGCGTCCAATACACGAGGAATATCGCCTATAGTACCTAAATTTAGCTTATTATATTTATATTTTGCACAACCTGCTGTTAGAATGACCGCATCCTTAGGCAGGGCCTTTGCAAATTCGGTATAGTAATTCCTAGATTTCGCTCTGCCATCGCAACCTGCCATGACAACAAATTTTTTAATATCTCCGGATTTAACAGCATCAACGATCTGATCAGCTAGTGCAAAAACCTGATTATGGGCAAAACCACCAATGATCTCACCGGTTTCAATTTCAGTAGGCGGTGCACATCTTTTTGCATGCTCAATAATTTCCGAAAAATCTTTTTCTTCACCGATTCCACCCGGGATATGTTTACAACCGGGATATCCAGCTGCCCCTGTAGTATACAAACGTTCCTTATAGCTTTCCTTAGGTGGAACTATACAATTCGTTGTCATAAGTATTGGACCATTAAAGCTTTCAAACTCTTCCTTTTGTTTCCACCATGCATTCCCATAGTTTCCAACAAAATGAGGATATTTTTTGAAAGCTGGGTAATAATGGGCAGGTAACATTTCAGAATGGGTATATATATCTACGCCTGTACCTTCTGTCTGCCTTAAAAGCATTTCCATATCACGCAGGTCATGGCCGGAGATCAATATTCCTGGACGATTGCCCACACCAATATTAACCTTTGTAATTTCAGGATTGCCATAAGCAGAGGTATTGGCCCTATCCAATAGTGCCATACCATTTACACCATATTTACCAGTCTCTAAAGACAAAGCGACCAATTCATCCACGCTAAGATTATCATCAAGTGTTTTTGCTAATGCACTTTGTAAAAATACATCCACCTGTTCATCATCTTCAAGCAAGGCATTTGCGTGCTTACTATAAGCGGAAAGCCCCTTTAGACCATAGGTGATCAGCTCTCTTAAACTCCGTATATCCTCATTTTGGGTAGAAAGTACACCGACCTTATTTGCTTTTGAAGCAAATTCATCGCGGTTAAATGATTCCCAAAGCGCTGCTTCTGGGAGTCCTTCCTTATTATCAAGCTGCCCAAGTAGTTCCTTTTTCTTCTCCAAAGTCGTGAAAATGCGAGAAACTATTGCATCCTCATCAAAGTTTGCATTCGTAATAGTGGTAAATAAATTTAATGTAACCAAATGATTTATTTCTTTTTCAACCTCTTTACCTTCAGCACGCAAACGTGTAGTAATCACTGAAATACCCTTTGTCACATAAACTAATAGATCCTGCATAGCAGCTACTTCTGGCTTCTTTCCACATACCCCTACCTGTGTGCAACCTTTGCAGCCAGCTGTTTCCTGACATTGATAGCAAAACATTTTATTTTCCATATATTAATTCCTCCTATTTTTTAATCCACATAATAAATATTTTCATACCAACAATACCCATAAATTCTTTGTTGAGTCTATCTTATCAGGAGCATAAAAAAAACTCTGTAACATATGTTACAGAGCAGTCGATTTTATAAATTGTTTTGTATTTCATCAAAGTCAATAATTTTAATTTTATTTCTTTCAATTTTGACCAAGCCATCCTCTTGCATTTTCATTAGCTCCCTTGATAAAGATGGACGAGCCACATTCAAAAAATCTGCTAATTCTTCACGTTTCATTTTTAATATAACATTGCCACCCTTATCCACATTTTGAAGCAATAGTTTTGAAATCTTCTGCCGCAAAGTAGAACTCGACATGATTTGTAACTTTTGGTTTAAGTGATATGCCTTTTGTGCAAGAATAGATAACATATTGGAAATTAGTAAGGTATGATAGCCACAATTGTTGCCGCAATTATGATACAAAAATTCCTTGGGCATTTCTAACACTTCTGCTCTATCCGCTGCAATGGCATAATTCTCATATCCTCTTTCATCCAGGAACAAAAAAACTTCTCCAAACACCTCTCCAGTTTTACTAATAGTTGTAATAATATTACGTTTCCCAGAAATAGAATCACTGCACACAACAACCGAACCCTCTATTAAAATGAAAAGTTTTTTCGGCTTATCCTGTTGCAAAAAAATCACTTCATCTTTTTCATAGCTTATAACCTTAGAGTGGCTGCATTTCAAGCAATTTCTTATATCCTCATCAGTCATATGGTTGAATAAAGGGCTCTTTCTCAATTCAGCAATCATTTCCCACCTCTTTAGTTTGGATATTTTGTCTATATTCCTATAAATAACAATAAATATTATTATTTGTCCTATTATTTTACATTAAAACTTTTTATCCCTTTTATTATATCATATAATCTTTCGTACTGAGTTTTCGCAGTGTAATAAAGTTTTTATATGCTAAAATATATATCACAAACAATATTTATTGTGGCAAATTAAATATTATTTATGATATAATATCCATACACCAAAACTATTTTCTTCAGCTCCCAAAGAAATAAAGTTTTGCACAACCAAGACCTCTGTAGGTCTTTTTTAATTGTAGAATAAGATAAGCAATACAAATTTATCAATAATTTATTTAATAATTATGAAATGGAGGAATGTTTATGGCAAAATTGAGAGAATTACTTGCCCCCAAAAATATGACTGAGGGTACTCCTTGGAAACGAATCGTTGAATTTGCAATCCCCATGTTAATTGGTAATATTGCTCAACAATTTTACAACACTGCCGATTCAATTATAGTCGGTAAATACATTGGTGACAATGCACTTGCAGCAGTCGGTAGCGCTGCGCCAATATTAAATCTTTTACTTGTGTTTTTTGTAGGCGTTGCAACCGGTGCAGGAATTATGGTTGCACAATATTTTGGTGCAAAAGATCGGGAATCCCTATCCCGTTCCATTGGAGCTTCTATTACCCTCACTGCAATAGTATCTATAATAATTATGATTATAGGACCTCTAGTAACCCGTCCATTGCTTACCATTCTACATACACCAACGTCGATAATAGATTGGTGCGATGAATATTTAAGGATCTTCTTTATTGGTATCATGGGTTTTTCTTATTTTAATATTCTATCGGGTATTTTACGGGGCCTAGGTGATTCTGTTTCAGCACTTGTGTTTCTTTTAATTTCTACTGCCCTCAATGTGGGACTAGATATATGGTTTATTGCAGAGCTAAATATGGGAGTTGGAGGTGTTGCTCTAGCTACTGTAATAGCTCAAGGAATATCTGCTGTACTCTGCTTTATAAAATTAATACAGATGAGAGATGTTTTTGATTTCAATCTAAAAATGCTGAAGCCAGTAAAAGAATACTCTGGTAAACTCATAAGACTCGGCTTGCCATCTGGATTGACACATGCAATATTTTCGTTCGCAATGATTGCTGTGCAATCCCTTACCAATAGCTTTGGTGAAATGGTTATTGCATGCAATGTCATTGTAATGCGTGTAGATGGATTTGCTATGATGCCTAATTTTACTTTTGGCGATGCAATGACGACATTTGTAGGACAAAATATAGGTGCTAACAAAATAGACAGGGTGGAAAAGGGAGTACGGGATGGTACAAAAATAGCAGTTGGAGTTTCAACTGTTGTCACTATAACTATTTTAATCTTTGGAAAATACCTAATGTACCTTTTTACTGATACTGCTGAACTAGTTGAACTGAGCATACACATGATGCGCATTCTTGCAGTTGGTTATATTGCAATGGCAGTAACCCAGTGTCTATCTGGAGTGATGCGTGGTGCTGGCGATACTATGACTCCTATGTGGATTTCATTTATTACCACAATAATTTTACGTGTACCTATTGCATATGGTATTGCACGTTTTACAAAAAGCGCATCATATCCTGCAGGAAGACCAGAAGCAATTTTTATCTCCCTACTAACTGCTTGGATATGTGGAGCAACTATTACTACGATTTTCTATAAAAAAGGAAGATGGAAAGACAAGGCAGTTATAGGCAAAACCACCTCAATTACTGAGAATTAATTATATATAAAAATGGGAAAAGGTATCAGATGAAAATTTCATCTAATACCTTTTCCCATAGCTTAATTTTATAAATCGCTTATTATTTCAGCATTATCAACAGAGGGAAATATGGTTACCGTTCCTTAAGATCAATTACATGACCACAGGCAGTATATGAATCTGCACTTAATCATAAATTTATTTAATACATTAATGAATAATATTTTTTTTAGATTTAACCTTTATAATTCTAATAGATGAAATTAACAATACTGATAAAAATCCACTGTTCATAATAGCTATCACTATTTCACCGATAGAAAAACTTTTATTTATTTTTAAAACTATAAAAAATATTGATATACTAATTAATAAGACCTGTAGCCAATATTTTGTTTTTTCATCTATATTGTAATTATAAACCTCCCCCTTTTCTAACCTTAATATATATCCAATTATAATCATAAAACCTAGTATAGTAGACCCATGTTGTAGATATTTATATATTGGTATATTCAATATATTATTAGATAATAAATCTATTCGTTTTACAATATATCCACTTTTATGGGTAAAACTATCCCATACTACATGGGTTGCCATCCCTATAAAAGATGAATATGAAAAAGTAATAAGCTCCTTGAAACTAGTTAATTTTATTTGATCATTATATAATCCATATAAGTGTTGATTTATTTCCCTAGGCAAATTTGAAATAAAATCATCTTTTACAATTTTATAAAAAATTAAATATAATAAAGCCACTAAAGGTAAATTTATCAATGAAAATCCTTTTATACTATGGCCAATAACCCCTATGGGCTTAAAATATATAAAATATTCAAAATCTGGTGCCATAGTCCCTAAAATCATGGCAGCATTATTTATATATGATCTATGCTTTTTTGTAAAATTAATTACTGCTGCTGGATGAGCTAAAGTAAAAGCCATATCTTCACCTACTTTATATTATCAATTTTTCTATTTATTTTTACAAGACATTTTTATTTATTAAAATTAAAATCTTAATCCTTAATATTTTTCATATAACCTGTTTTTTAAGCAGACTTTTATATTATAATAATAATGTTACTACTAAATAAATACAAAAACAACAATATAATAGCAAGTTATTTTATACTTATTGCTATACCGTCACAGCCGATTACAGGCAAAAATAGCTGCTTGCCAGGCTCTCTATAAAATGTTGTCTTCCCTGGTTCAGGTCTCTGTACAACAATTAATAAATACGGCTTTAACATAAATATATCCATTCCTTTCAATTTTCTCGCATAAACAATACTATTTAATTCTTTTTCCTCCTTCGCTGTTTTCTTCACTTCATTACAAAGCTTTTCAGTCATGTCACAATATATGTAATATTGTTAATCCTGAAATTCATCTTTAAGCACATTCACACTTATACGTAAGCCTTCCATGCCTACAACCTTGATACGCTCATCCTTTTCTGCCTTGGTTGTACTGCTTCCCATATCTCCATTCTGCATAATAACCCTATTAATATTACTCTTTTACTGCAATCACTCGGTTTAATATCTCTGACATTATAAGCATTAGTATTGCAAAACAAATCAGATATATAGGATATATTCCAATGCTTATATTATCTGCAATTAAGCCAAAAAGTGGTGGCATAAAAGTACTACCAACATAAGCGCTTGCCATTTGTATCCCAATAATTGCCTGAGAATTCTCTTGTCCAAAGTTTGACGGTGTTGAATGAATTAATGACGGATAAACAGGGGCACAGCCAAGACCGATGATGACAAGTCCGACTAAAGCCAGTATGCTCCTTCCGTTAGGAATCCCTAGCAAGATAACTCCTAAAATAATAGTCATTATACCAAATCGAATGAGCAGTTTATCTCCGATTTTATCAGCGATAAATCCGCAAAGGAAACGCCCAAAGGTTATTCCTAAGAAAAATAGAGATGCAAATTTTGCGGCAGTTTCGGAATCAATTCCATGAAATTTAACAAGATAACTACTTGCCCACAAACCTGTCGTTGTTTCAAGAGCACAGTAGCTAAAAAAGGTCAAGAGTACGAACTTGACTCCCTTAATTTTCAAAGCTTGTGGCAGGCTCAGAGGCGTTGGCAGAGTTTCATAGCTATTTTCAATATTATTTTCCCTTTTCCATAGTGGAAGGCTGATAAAAAGTACAGCTGTCAATATAAACTGTAAAATGGCAACAGAACTGTAGCCTCTATTCCATCCATATCCACTTGTTAGACAATAACTCATGATGTATGGACTAACTGCCGCTCCAACTCCCCAAAAGCAATGCAACCAACTCATATGTCGAGAGGCATAGTGCAATGCAACATAATTGTTCAGAGCAGCATCAACTGCACCTGCACCAAGTCCATATGGAATAGCCCATAAACAAAGTAAGATAAAAGAATTAGAAATAGAAAATCCAAACAGTGCCACCGCTGTCATCAGCACACTAATTGCAGTTACAAGTCCTGCTCCAAGCTTTCTTGTCAGCTTATCTGACATAAGACTGGATACTATCGTTCCACCAGCAATAATCATTGTTACGACTCCGGCATAAGATATTGGTACATCAAGCTGTTCATATATAACCGGCCATGCTGAGCCAAGTAGCGAGTCCGGCAGTCCAAGACTAATAAAGGCAATATATATAATTATAAGTAAAAACGAATACATAAAAATCCTCCAATGTTGTTGTTTAAGTAAGAACAGAATTACGAAAATGTTTTTCTCGTTCCCCTATTTTCTACAAATAAATTTTGAAAAACATTTATAAAATTCTATTAACTCTTTAAAATGTTTTAGAACTCCTTTTCATGTCTTTTGAAAAATTCATAATATGTGCGTACGTTCTCTAATTCTGTCCATCTTTTTACATCAACCGGATTCTCATCAAGATCATATATTTTTGCTCCATGCATAGAAAGCAAAAATGGCGAATGTGTTGATATAATAAACTGACAGCCAAAAAAATGTGCAGATTCCTCAATAAATTTCACTAATTCTATCTGACGTTTTGGGGACAGGCTATTTTCAGGTTCATCCAATAAATAAAGCCCTTTTTCTCCAATTTTCTCCGTAAAGTATAGGAATGCACTCTCACCATTTGAATATTCCCGTACATTATCCATCAACTCACTTCTCACAAAACGGGACTGCGTTTTACTTCTAGCACTATTTACTTTTTTAAGTTGCTCATAATCTTCTATAGACTTCAGTTGAAAATGAGAATATTTAGCATCCAAATATTCTTCAAAAAGCTTTTCCCGTCTTTGGTCAATTCCTTCGTTAAGATTACGAATGTTCAACATATAGTCAAAAACATCATCACTAGTAATAATTCTACTATTTTTAGGAATATTGTCCTCAAGCTGCATAGTACACATATTTACATAGTCCATATAGAAATTAGATTTATTATAAATGGAATCACGATTGATCCCTGTTTTTTCTGCTATCACATTTAATGCCGTTGATTTTCCTGAACCATTTCCCCCATATAAAATTGTTACTGGTTCAAAATCAATTCTTTCAAAACCATGCCTTGATAATACCTTAAACGGATAAAATGAATCATAGCACGTTCTTTTTATTTTCATAAAAAAGTTAAATTCCATATCCTCATTTGGAAATGTAAAAACATTTAAATAGACCATTATCATCTTCCTTATCATAACTTTTTATCAATAATCTATTGATTGCTACCCCATCAACCCTTCATAGCTTCATTCCATTATATAATAAAGTATTAATAAAATGAAGCTAGGGCTGACATTATGTGGGGAATCAGTTAAAGAAGTAAGTCCTGATACTAAAATTTAAAATAGTGAAATCTAATTCTGATACATACAGTGTAGATATTACATATAAGCCTCAAATAATTTTGTGTATAGAAAAGAGAAAAAAATTCTTGTAAACTAAACTTTTAAAATATCACCTAACATTTTATATGTGTCCTTAGGGTATTTTCCTATTTTTAATGGGGTTTAGTTTATATAATAGATACTGAACTACTTCGCAATGAATACCTCAGCTTTAATTACTTGTTCAAGTTTTAATTCCCAACATGTAGCTTGTATTGATTTCTTAGAGTTGCTTCCATAAATAAGATTTTTATCTTCCCGTTCCAAGTCAAAAATGCACTCCCAGCTTTTTTCTATTTTGGTTCGGATCTCTTTCATAGCTTGAGTTTCAATGCTAAAATCCTTTAAGTCATTCCAGCCAAATACTAAATCAATATATTCCTTTTCAAATTGCTCCTGATCTTTTATAAGTAAATCTGAAACTTCAATTATAAAATAAGGTTTTTCCATTCCAGTATTTGAATATGTCTCATCAGCAATATTCCAATTCCTTAACACAATATCTGTTTCACTTATTTTTAGTTGTATCCTGTCTATGGGAAGCTCTCCTTTACATTCTAACTAAGGCTCTTCAATTGTTTACTTTACAGCTGGTATTTCTTTTCCCGTGTCCATGTAGATTTTATCATTTACCATAATCATCGGCCGTCTGTCAGATAAGCCTTCTTTTATATCAAATAACCTGAATATCATATCTCCTCGTACATATGACAATGTGCCAATCGTCCCATCTTCTGTATGAAGATATCCGTATTCGCCTGTGTCAAAGAGGACTGCATGATGACTGTAATTGCCAAGTTTTGTTGAATTAATCACTTCTTCTATAGAAACAAACTGACTTTTAAATGGATCATCCATTGGCTTATATGTTGTTTCCTGTAATGTATTATCTGGCACGATATATATGAACATATTTTCACTACTCATAGGGTGTAGTTGCACTGTGTTACCGTCCACACTCACTGAAACATCACAATAATTATCTCCTTGCGTTTGATGACAATTTAAAGGCTTCAGATCTAGACTGCGTATAATTTGTAGTGAATTAATATCATATACAAATAGTCCGAAATAATCATGGAAAATTACTACATCATCAGAAGCAAAGTCAAGTTCAACCATGTCAGCTCCTACGATTTGCTCGAGAGACCACTTGGGTGCAGTAGGTTCAATAGTTGCAGCTTTCGGATTTGCCATTAGTCCAATTCCAACTGCCGTCACAATGACAATTGAAAAAACAAGTACCCAAAAACTTGCTCTTTTATAGTTTAACACGTTTTTAATCCTCCCTTTTACATTTCCCTCGCCAAAGGCAAGTGGACTTCCATTTAAGATATGCCTTCCGGTAGCAAGTAACAATAACGAATTAGCATAAGACTTTTTAATATCTTCATTCATTTCTTTCAGTACCTGTTCATCACAGGAAAGCTCCATATCTGTACTCATCAACATGAACGCAATCCACACAAGGGGATTAAACCAATGTATGATAAATATTAAGAAGGCTAATATTTTAATGATATGATCCTTCCGGCGAATATGGGTCTGTTCATGTAATAAGATATAGCTTCTTGCGTTAGCATTAAGTCCAACTGGTAAATATATCTTTGGTCTTACTAAGCCAAGCACAAATGGTGTTTTCAAATCCTTAGCTTCGAAGATATTCTGCTCTATCAATTGTGCATTTTTAAGCTGTCTTTTTAAGAGTATGACAGATACAAGGCTATAAACAAGTAATGCTATTATGCCCAAAATCCAGATGTATGCCCCTATTTCTATATAAATCTGCAGTGGATTTACACTTGCCCCAATGGTCGGTGCAGGAAGTGATTCGCTTACAAATACATCAACTACTTCTATCCCAGTATCAATCTGAGGACTTTGCTGATAAATAATGTCATGGGGGATTGGTACAGTATTCATATTCCGTGGCATAAGGCTAAACATGCTTTCAAAGGAGAATGGAATTATAAGGCGAAATGCCACCACAACCCATAAGGCATAGGAGATGACTTTTGGAGCTTTTTTGAGTAATAGTCTGATAAGTATCACAAAAAGAATAACATAGCTTGCCGTAAGACTCATATTTAAAACAGAAAGGAATAGTTCAACCATTCCTACACCTCCTTGTGCTCGTCAATCAATTTTTTCAACTCTTCAGCCTGGTGTTTACTTAATTTTTTTGCTCCAATAAAAGCTGCTAGAAATTTAGGCAAAGACCCTCCAAAGGTATCCTCAACAAAGCGTACACTTTGCTTGGCATAATATTCATCCTTTGTGATTAGAGATGAAACTACAGCATTTTCATTTTGGAAAATGCCCTTTTCACACAGCTTCTTTAGTACTGTATATGTTGTGGATTTTTTCCAATGCATTTCTTTTTCACATATCTTCACAAGATCACCGGAACCAATCGGCTCGTCATGCCATATTAATTCTGCAAACTTTTCTTCACTTTCAGTAAGTTTATATGATTTCATATTTATCCCTCCTTGGTCTATACGATATCGACTTTATAATATAAGTCTATACCTTATAGACCAAGATGTCAATAATGATCTAAGATAAATGTGCTAAAAAATTTTCCCTTTAGATTTTAATTAATGCCCAGGACTAAACAAAGTTTAGATCGACTCTATCTTCTCAACCTATTCAAAATGGCCACTATCTAATCTATCCAATCGTTGAGAACTACATTCATAATCTTACTGAAACAATGACTCCAATTCTTTGTTAAAAGCATCTGGCATGTCCATATTTACGATATGACCAGCCCCTGCAAATATAACAAAACGAGCTGTAGGCTCAGTTTCTGCCCATTGTTTTGATGCCTTAATCGCCATCTCATTATCATGCTCTCCCACACCGATTAACAGAGGGTAGGAACGCTCCTGCGTTTCGTGTTTGTTTATCAAACTGCCGAGCGGTGCAAGATAACGAAACGAGCTTTTTTTGAAGTGCAGATTCATATTGTAAAACTGTTCTTGCGCCTCTGGAGTATATGCACTGATTTTTTTATTCTCTTCAGCAAATTTCCGAATCGAAAGGAATCCCCGAAGCATCATCTTCATCTGCTGACCGCTGTTGCCCTTTTGAAGTTCAGGTTCAAAATGGTTAATATCATATCCGCCAATGCAGCAGAGTGAAGCAAGCTGATCTGGATATTGATTTGCAAAATCCGATGCAAGCACAGCCCCAATCGAAACACCGACGAGATTGATTTTCCCAATCTTCTCCGCCTTCATTATCGCTGCAATGTTATCAGCAGTATCCGTGATTGATCCTTTTCCCAGCGAGCATCCATGACCAATCAGATTGAGCGCAATCACTTTGAAATGATTGCCGAAGTATTTCATCTGTTTATCAAAGCAAGAGTGGTCAGCAAAAGCAGGGTGAAGAAACAGAATGCTCGTTTCAGCGTCAGAATCATTTATCCAGTAATGGATTGATGTATTGTCCAATCTCTTTTTTATCAATGTAATTGCCTCCTCTAAAAGTATATATCTAAGATTTCTGATTATGGTTTTCCTTCTTCTTTGAACTATACTTTTTACTCTTGCGTTTCGTGCAATCATCATCTGATGCAATGTCAATATAAGTATCGACTAATCTCCACTGCTCAACGATTGAAACCATTCTTGTTAATGCTGAAATCTGTGCAACAAGGTTTTTTAATTGCTCCATATCATTGGTACTGACACGGCAATATATTTCCACCTTTTTTTCAAGCTTACGAAGAATCGCAGGAAAATAGTTTATTTTCTTTTCCATATGACTCCTCCTTGTATAATTAGTATTGTATTAATCAGTGAATGAAATCACTGTCAGACCTGCAAATTTAATAGTTAATCACATCAAATAAAACCAATCTATTCTAAATATCAAATACATTTTCGGTTCCATATCTTAGCCAATTTGCCAGCACCTGTTGGCCTGAACCTTGATAACATGTATAATATTATCCGGACTTGAAAGGTTAATGCAAAACCTCCTGGGACGGACCTTAGCGGGCCGATTACCCGTAAGTTAGAGTATTAATCCATTCCGGTAAGTCTACATGTTTCAGCTGGTTGAGGCCAGCTCTTTAGCTGGTTCCTCGTGTCACATGCAAGGTTATTTACTTACACGGAAAGGAATGGATACTTTAAATCCAATTAATTTTAAACCTATCGCCGGTATTGATGTGGGCAAGTTCTTTAGTGAAATGGTCATTGTTTCACCATCTAACAAAGTGGTTTGCCCGAATGAAAATTAATCATGATTCCAATAATGACGTTAAAAAAGCTATTAATTTGCTTAGAAAAATGGAAAAGGACTTTGGGTCAAGCCCTTCCGTCGTCATGAAATCTACTGGGCACTATCACAAAATCCTTTTCCATTCACTTTGTAAATCTGGATTTGAGGTCTCTATCATAAACCCCATCCAAACTGATTCTATCAAAAATATTGGAATAAAGAAAGTAAAAAATGATAAAAGATAGCGTCAATTTACTGTAGGGAAAAGAAGAATAGATAACATCCTGGGATATTTTTACTTAAAGTTACAGTTCCCATATATTCAGATGACTGTTTGGTATTATAGTTTTATCTACACCATTAACA
>NZ_RXHQ01000020.1 GCF_004138105.1 Xylanivirga thermophila
CAAGGAAAAAGGAAAAGGCATTGTGTAGTTTTGAGGGTGTAAGAACCTGAGTAAAAAAGTTAATAAATTTTCGGTGGCGATGGCGAAGGGGAAACACCTGTACCCATTCCGAACACAGCAGTTAAGCTCTTCAGCGCCGATGGTACTTGGGAGGAGACTCCCTGGGAGAGTAGGACGCTGCCGGATTCTACATATTAAAAGGAGACTTGGTGCAGAAATTTGTGCTGAGTCTCCTTTTTTGTTTTAATTTATTTAATTTAATTTATAAATTTTCCTGGTGTTATGCCTACTATTTTTTTAAAGGTTTTTAGAAAATAAAAATAATCATTAAATCCAACAGCTTCGCTTACTTCATTGATACTTAAATCTGTTGTTTGTAATAGATGTTTGGCTTTATTAATACGCAGATCTGTTAGATATTGGGTATAGGTGATACCTGTTTCCTTTTTAAAAAGTTGACTGATATAATTAGGATTCATGTGCAGGGTATCTGCTATGCTTTTAAGGGATATATCTTTTTCATAATTTGCATTAATATACTTGATAATGCTCATAAAATTGGAATTACATGATTTTATCATACTATAATCTGTGCCGTTTTTTTGTGTAAGTTGAGAGTACATTTCATTAAGCATATTTGAGAATGAACTATACTCAGTGACAAGTTGTTCACAGCTATAGAGATATCTATCTTCCTTATCTATAATTTGCCCTAATAAATTGCTGGAGTAGACAAAATTATAAAATTTAAATGCAGTACTGATATTAAAGATTGTAGAACAATCTATTTGCATCATTTCCTCTAGAATGTTTTTTAATTCTTCTTTGTTATTTAGAGTTAGAGCTCGATTTAAGCGAGTAAATAATTTTTTTGTAGCAGATGATTTTATTATTCGTTCACAAATATCAGATTTTCCTGTAAGAAAAAAATGATACGACATAATGACCGTATCTGAGATAGTGCTTTTTAATTCAGAGGCGTCAACAGCATATGGATATATGCCTATTCCTGTTTTACTTTTTTTAGAAGTAACTATCTTATAGGCTGCTTGTTTATCGATTGGATTGGAGGAAAGATAGATGTATTTACGATTTCCGATTTTTAATGCAAGTGAAGCATCTATTTTATCTATTATATTATTACATCCCACTGAAGAAGCTACATAAATTATTTTAGGATCTAATTGCATCTTTTCAATTAATGTATATGTGAGCTCATTATCTTCATTTTCTATGCTTTCTAACAATGAATCATAGTTTATGGGAATATCCTTTTTTAAATTGTTAGCTGCTATTTTCAAGAAATTAATAACTTCGGTATAGTTAATTGGTTTGAGACAATATCCCAGTACACGATATTGGATAGCCTTTTGTGCATAGGCAAAATCCGCAAATCCGCTAATTATGATAATTTGAATATTGGGATTAAGATTTTGCAGCTCCATGCATAAATCAAGTCCACTCATCCCAGGCATACGGATATCTGTGATTACAATATCTACATTATTTTTTTGTGTAATATCAAGAGCATCAATCCCATTATATGCAGGTTCTACTAATTCCATATCTAACTTTTCCCAGGGGATAGATGCTTTAAGCATTTTTACTACTCGACGCTCATCATCTGCAATCAGTACCTTAAACATTTTATTTCCTCCATATTATGCGTATTACTAATCGTCTTAGGAAACTTTAGTACAACTTTAGTTCCACTATCTTTGCTGCTCTCTATAGATAATCCATAAGCTTTACCATAATGTAATTGAATACGGTAATGCACATTAATTATGCCAATATGTTCTTTGTTTTTTTGAGACATATCAGGATTTTCTAGATGCGTTTTAATATCTTCTAATGTTTTACTATCTATTCCTATACCATCATCTTGAATGGTGATCACAAGATCATTTTGATCTAGTCGTGCACCTATATAAATGGTACCTCTTCTTGTCATTGACTCTATTCCATGGGAGACAGCATTTTCTACTAGAGGTTGAAGAAGCAGTTTCATCACAGGAACATTAAGTGTATTTTCCCTTATACTATATATTACATCAAATTTATCTGGAAATCGGGCAAGTTGTATATCTAAATATGCTTGAGTTATTTCTAATTCTTCAGCAAATAAAACAGTAGATTCTTCTTTTACATTGTATCTAAACATTTTTGCCAATGCAGTAGCAATTGATGCAATTTCAGGTACATTTTGTTCCAAACCAATATTTTTTATGGATTCCAGTGTATTATATAAAAAATGTGGATTGATTTGACTCCTTAAATAGTCAAGTTCCGCCTGCTTTTTGCCAAGTTTTGCTTCATAAAGATTGACTGTGGCCTCATATAATTCATTATTTAAACGATCAGTTTCCTGTACCATATTATTAAATTCCTGGCTTAAACTATGAATTTCTTCACAGCCATAAAGATTTATTACTGGTTTAGGTTCATCTGGAGTAATTTTTCTTATTCTTTTTATATGAAGGTATAGTTCATTAATGGGATCGACCATATTATGCTGGATATTCCACATAAGGAATAAGATAAAAAATAGCACAACCAATACGATTAAGAGTACCATAGAGGTAACTTTAACCAAATCAGAGTTTAATTCATGCTTATCAAGGGCACAAATGACATAGTATTCTGCCGACGGTACATATGACACAAACAAGAGATAATCCTTTGTATCCTCCTGTGTAGGAGCAGGAGAAATAAATTTTTTAAGGTTACCACACTGGGACAAAATTTCTTTGCAGAATGTATCGGAACAGTTAAAGGGGTAAGTATGTGCCCCTTTATCCACCAAGATAAAATAAGCCTGGCTATCCTCCGAGTTTGGGAGATTAATCGAAGATTTTTTAGGGTCTATTGAAAGAATAATACTACCTAATAGTTTGCCGTAATTTGCATTATCATGGACACCAAAAATATTCTTTGCAAATACTAAATATGGGCCTTCAGGGGCATTGTTGTTTTTCAATTCTGTATTTTTTATACCAAGGCTTTTCATGTGGTATGATTTACCTAATTCTGTTGTCATGCTATTTAAAGTTTCAGCACTATACAGGGAAGACCAGTGTATATCTTTATTGACCATTGCAATATCGCTAATATCCTTATTCATCATGGAATAGGATGTAAATTGTACAAGTATATTTCGAATGTTTGTTGGTGTATTTTCTGTATACGGCTTAAGAAATATTTGTTCAATATTCTGATTAAATTGTAGATAATCATAAATGGAATTTACTTTGCTAAAAAGATAATCAATTTCACTATTAAATTTCTGCGAGATATTCTGAGAATATGTTGCAGCATTTTTTACAAGAAGATTTTTAACTGCAAAAAAAGTAAACATTCCTATGCCTAAACAAGCTATAATTATGCATATAAGAATAATTTTAAACTGTGCTTTTATTTTTAAATTTGTAAATTGATTCATATATATTATCCTTTTTATAATAGCTAAATTTCTGTTCTTTAATTATTATATCATAATGAAATTAATATCGTTATGGAAAAAAGTTATGTAAATCTAACAATTATCCATAGTGTTATAAATTTCTTAATAAAAAATCTAATATTTTTTCATAAATCTAAAAAACTGATAACTAAATTGCATACTCAAAATAAATAATTTATTATATACTTTAGACAATAAAAATGATTTCTGATGTAGTAATGGAGGTGAAATTATATGAAGGATAGTAATACAGTAATTAATAAATCAAATAAAGCTATATTAAAACAATTAAAAAATGATTGGATGTTATATGTACTATTACTTCCAACTTTATTATGGTATATTGCTTTCTGTTATTTACCCATGGGAGGGATAACCCTCGCTTTCAAAAATTTTAGATACGATGTAGGTATGTGGGGCAGTCCATGGGTGGGTATGAAACATTTTCAAACAATGTTTAAAGATGCTGAATTTTGGAGGGCATTTAAAAATACTTTAATTTTTAGTCTAGGAAAATTAGTCTTTCACTTTCCTATTCCGATTATAATAGCTATTTTATTAAATGAATTGACGCATCCGCGGGTGAAAAAGTTTTTTCAAACGGTATTTACTTTTCCACATTTTATTTCATGGGTTGTATTATCAGGAATTTTAATAAATCTTTTTTCTTCCAGCGGTATTGTAAACCAGATACTCGCAATGTTTGGCTTACCAGAAGTTTCTCCTCTAGTTTCAGAAGATTCGTTTAGATCATTTATTTGGGTGTCAAATATCTGGAAGGAATTTGGATGGGATTCCATTATTTATATGGCAGCCCTTTCGGGAATTTCGCCAGAGTTATACGAAGCCGCTAGTATTGATGGAGCGGGACGATTCCGTAAGATGGTCCATGTAACATGGCCAGGGCTGAAAAGTACTGTGGCTATCATGTTAATCCTACAAATCGGTGGTATTATGAATGGTGCAAGTTTTGACCAAGTTTTCAATTTATATTCTCCTAGGGATGATTATGTTAATCTTAGCCAATAAGGTGATTACCAAGTCTGGTGAACAAGGATTATTTTAACAGGAGGCTAATATGCAAAACAAAAAAAGTAAACTCAAAAAAAGTTCGCCTTTTGAAATTATTTTGATTATAGTTCTGGCAATACTTGCCTTAATTACAATTTATCCATTTTATAATGTTGTTATTGTTTCGTTGTCTAATACCCAGGCTAGTGCTACCTATTCACCTTATTTTTATCCCCATGTGTTTGATCTGACGGGATACAAAACTATAATGCAGGATCCATATTTTTTCAAATCATTAAATACGACTGTCTTTGTAACCGTTGTGGGTACTGCGGTGAATATGTTTTTATCTGTAACAGCTTCTTATGTACTTTCAAAAAAACGATTATTAGGCAGAAATTTTTTTCTCGGAATGATATTATTTACTATGTTATTTAGTGGTGGAATGATACCTACGTATTTAGTAGTAAAAAACTTTGGGCTTACAAATAACGTATGGGCAATGATATTACCCTGTGCTCTAAATACGTATTACCTTATTATTATGAAAAATTATTTTACGACATTTCCTATCAGTTTAGAGGAAGCGGCAAAAATTGATGGGGCAAATGAATTTACTATTTTATTCCGTATATATGTGCCTATATCTGCTCCTTTTATTGCAACATTTAGTCTATTTTATGCAGTGGAGCGCTGGAATGAATGGTGGAATGCCCTACTCTATATCAATCAAAAGTCTTTAGCACCACTGCAGATCTATCTGCGTGATGTTTTAGTAAGCTTTAACAATCAACTTGCTACACAAGCACAGTCTATGCTTGGATCACAAGGAAAAGTACATGTGCAATCTATTCAAATGGCAACTATTGTTATTGCAACGGTGCCAATCCTTTGTGTATATCCATTTTTACAAAAATATTTTGTAAAGGGGGTAATGGTAGGTTCCATTAAGGAGTAAATAGATTATAACCTAGGGGGTAATCTCAATTAAGGAGGAAATGAAATAATGAAAAAGAGAAAAATAACAGCTTTTTTGTTAATGATTGTTATGATCGTTAGTGTATTTACAGGTTGTAAACAAGACGGCGATGTGGATAACAAAAATTCTGATACTGCTTCAAATTCTGAAAAGAAAGAACAACCTAAAAAAGATACAGAACAAAAACCTATGGATATCTCAATCGCTATTTGGGATATTGAGGATAGTTTGTCTGGAGGAGAAAGTGACAAAATTCTTCAAACTCTTCAGAAAGAGACAAAAATTAATATTGTATCCCAAAATATTACTTGGGATGATGCTGATCAAAAAATCAAATTGTGGGCAGCATCTGATGGTTTACCGGATATTTTTGCAGGGGACTTTGTAGGAAAATCTTTTTTCTATGATTGGATTGATCAAGGGGTTATACGGGCATTACCAGATGATTTATCTGATTATCCCAACTTACAGGAATATTTAAAGATTGAACGTGCTCAAGCTGCAAAACAAGATGGGAAATTTTATATGATACCACGTCAAACATATGGGGATATCAGCTATAGTGTATTAGACCGTTCTGTAGCATATCGTTGGGATCTTGCACAAAAGGCAGGGGTAACTAAAGAGCCTGAAACTTATGACGAATTTCGTGACATGATCAAAAAAATTATTGAGGCTGATCCTGAAGGTAAAAAGATTACTGGTTTAACAGCAACACAGCCAGCACTTTTAACAGGTTTTATTCTTCCATATGGTACGATCTTAGAGAAAAAATGGATCGAAAAAGATGGTCAGTGGATGCCGGGATACTTTGCTGGTGATATGGAAGCAGCTTTCCAACTGGCACGAGACATGTATCAAGAGGGTACAATTGAAAAAGATATTTCCCTTGCTAAAATCAATACTTCAACTGAAAAATTCTTACAGGGGAAGAGTGCTGCCATATTGATTGCAGGTGCAGGTCCTGCTTCTCTATACAATACTGTAGCGCAAGATTATGAAGAGCTGTATGAAGGACATAAATTTTTAGACGACGTAAAGATCTGTAAGCTGTTTCCATGTAAAGATGGTAAACGTCATTATTTTGTAGATACTGAAGCTTGGTCAGAGAGTTATTTTTCTTCTAAAGTAGATGATGAAAAAATGGAACGTATACTTGGTCTTTATGATTATCTATATTCTGAAGATGGCAGGCGTTTGGTGTTCTGCGGTATTGAAGGCGAAGATTATGATCTAAAAGATGACAAAGTTATAATGCGTGAAGGTATAAATCTAAATGATAAATATCCTAGTACCCGTGGCATATGTAATTTAGCTACGTGGAATCCATCTAGCTGGGATATGACTTTCCCATCTGATATACCTACGGAATATCGAGAATTAAATGTTTCACGTCATCAAGATGCAGCAGATAATGGTACTTTACAGGAATATAGTGATGCTGTACTATTCCTATCTACTCCGTTGAAAGATAAATTTGTTATGAATCCTAATGATGACCTTATGAAAATTATGATGGGATCACAGCCTGTTGATAAGATGCTTGATGATCTTATGGCAGAATATGAGTCAAAGGGTCTTTCTGATATGTTAAAGGAAGTAAATGAAGCGGCAAAAAACTTAAAATAAAATAGGTTCGAAAAAAGTGCTATGGCATTATATATTGTCATAGTACTTTTTTTATTTAGTTGATTAGTTTAAGTTTTATTGTTAAAATATAGTTAATTTTATGAGATAGGATGGGATTATATATGTCTTATATTGAAGATGCTTCAAAGGAATTATTTGATTATTATCCGCCACTTACTAAAAGGGGTGATTTTGATAAGTTTTGGCAATATACCATATCTGAAGCTAGAAAAACGCCCCTATGTCCAGAAAAAAAACTATATAATTATCCCGGTTCTTATGTAGATGTTTTTGATATATCCTTTAATGGATTTGATGAAACTAGGATACATGGCTGGTATATAGTACCTAAATTTGGTCGAGATGATAAAATGCCATGTATAATTCACTACCATGGATTTTGTGGAAATAGGGGAAGACCTGCAGATTTTATGCAATGGGCTATGCTAGGTGTAGCTGTGTTGTCCGTTGATTGTAGGGGGCAGAATGGTGATACAGGAGATGCTGCAAAATATAGCCATGGCAATACCCAAAGCGTTATATGTAAGGGCGTGTTAAATAAAGAAGAATACTATTTTAGAGCGGTGTATATGGATTGTCTTAAGGCCATAGACTTTGCATGCATACAGGATGAGGTGGATGTAAACAGAATAATAGTAGAAGGCGGGAGTCAGGGTGGAGCACTAGCTACTGCTATGGCTGCTTTAGATGACAGGGTATATATGGCTTTATGTGATGTACCTAGTAATAGCAACATAGAAGAGCGGATAAAGGGGAGTCATGGTTCTTTTTCCAGTGTAACTGACTATCTCAAGGTTCATTCTGATAAGGTGGATAGGGTATTTGAAACCCTCAGTTATTTTGATACAATGAATATGGCAGATAGAATAAAATGCAGGGTATTGGCATCTGTTGGTCTTAAAGATAATGTATGCCCAGCTAAATGTTATTTTGCCACATACAATAGGATAAAAGGGGAGAAGGATGTAAAGATATATCCCTTCAATGGTCATGAAGGTGGAGGGGCCATACATAATGAAATAAAATTAAGATTAGTGGATGATATAAGGAGATAGATGATGTATTCTGAAATACTCAAACATGAGAATAAAAATACCTTTAAGTTTATAATTATCTTGTTTTTAGCACTGGTGCTTTTAACTGTTTTTTCTAATTATTTATATGAAAAATTTCATCTTGTATATATTACATATACGACATTTATTGTGTTTGTGCTGGTTGCAATATATGTATACAGGAAAAAGATAACGAATTATAGATATATAATAAACGATGGCTCTATTATATTTCAAAAAGTAGCAGGGAAAAGGGTAGTACCCATGTTTTCCATTTCATTTAAGGATATAATATATTTCACAGCTTTGCCTACGGAACGGGATTATGATAAGGTGGACAAGTCCATATATGCACTCTTTGATAAAAACTCCAAAGATGCATATGTATTGGTGGCAAAATATGATGATAAAATATATAGGGTAGTTTTTGAGCCTACGGCTAAGTTTGTTGATTTAATAATGGAAAAGCTTAGATAAAAAATTCAGGAGGTTTTAATATATGAGATATCCCATGCCCCTTGTGGAGGCACTTGAAGGATATATAGATGAGGATGTTTTACCTTTTCATATGCCAGGGCATAAGATGGGGAGAGGATTTACAAAAGCGTTTAGAGACCATATCGTAGAGATGGATGTGACGGAGATACCAGGTGTAGATGATCTTCACGCACCTCAAGGCCCTATACTGGAGGCAGAAAGATTGGCATCCAGAGCCTTTGGGGCCATGAGGAGCTTTTTTTTGGTGAATGGATCAACTAGCGGTATATATACTATGCTGATGGGCGCATGTAAGCCTGGGGATAAGGTAATTGTGCCCCGCAATTGCCATAAATCGGTGTGGGGTGCCATGGTGCTAGGGGATATACGGCCTGTATATATACAACCTGAATATGATTATGAAAATCATTTGGTAACCCAAATAACTCCTGCCTCCGTTGAGGCTGCCCTCTCCCTACATCCAGATGTGGTAGGTATGATACTAACCCATCCAAACTATTATGGCATGTGCAGCGATATAGGGGAGATAGCCCGTATACTCCATGAACAAGATAAGATACTGATGGTGGACGAAGCACATGGTGCCCATTTTTATTTTAGTTCCAAGATGCCGCCGTCGAGTGCAGAGGCGGGAGCTGATATATGGGTGCAGAGTGCCCATAAGACATTGCCTGCATTTACACAATCGGCATACCTCCATGTAGGTAGCAAGAGGATAGAGATATCTCGGATAATAGAAATTATGCGCATTGTGCAGAGCAGTAGTCCATCATATATGCTTATGGCATCCTTGGACTATGCCCGGGCATATATGGAGAATGAAGGTGCAAAGGGTATAGATGATCTTTTAGACAGATTGCTTTTAGTAAAGGGAAGGCTTAAGGCTTTAGGACTCAAATTTTTAGACCAAAATATTTGGGATGGGGTTAAGTACTTAGATCCCTCCCGCCTGGTCATAGATACTGCTTCAATGGGGATGACCGGATATGAGGCTGAGGGACGGCTTAGGCGTTTAGGCATACAGGTGGAGATGTCGGATCTTTATAGGCTAATTTTAATATGTTCTGTAAGCGATGATGAATATATGCTAAATAGTTTGGGCGATGCATTGACAGTCATGTATAATGAAAGGGATAAAAAAGGGCATACGATAGGAGAATTTCCTATTTCATTTAATATCCCTGAGCAAATATTGTCGCCAAGAGAGGCTTTTTATAGTATAATTGAAAAAGTGCCATTATCACAATCTGAAGGTAGGGTATGTGCAGGTATGATAGGGGCGTATCCGCCAGGTATACCAAAATTTTGTCCAGGTGAGCGCATAGACGGACAGGGAATAGCAGAGATATTCAGTATAAAGTCTCAAGGTGGCAATCTCTTTGGATTGGATAATGGGGATGATACCATTCCGGTGGTAAAGGATCTAAAACTTTGAAGGCGTTTTTATTCTTGTGAAAGTGGGAGCGAATATTATGAAAGGTTCTTTTATAGTTATAGAAGGGGGAGACGGGAGCGGCAAGGCTACCCAGGCTAAAAAGCTATATGGCAGACTAAAGGATGACGGTAAGGTGGTCCGTAAGATAGAATTTCCCGATTACAAAAGCCCATCTTCCGGTCTTATAAAGATGTATCTAAATGGGGAATTTGGGACAACCCCTGATGATGTAAGTCCTTATGTAGCATCTACCTTTTATGCGGTGGATCGTTATGCATCATATAAAAAGTACTGGGGTGACTTTTATGCTAATGGTGGTATAATAATAGCCGATAGGTATACCACATCAAATATGATCCATCAAGGAGCCAAGATAGAGGATAAGGCTGAGAGGGAGAAATATTTGAACTGGCTGTGGGATTTTGAATTCAATATGTTTGGACTGCCGGTTCCTGACTGTGTGATATTCCTTGATGTACCACCTGTATATACCCAAAAAATTATAAAAAATCGACATAACAAATATACGGGACGCAAAAATAAGGATATACATGAGCGAGATAGGGAGTACATGAAGAAGGTATATGAAGCATCATTGACCATAGCTAATAGATATGGATGGCATAGGATTTGTTGCATAGAGGATGGCCATATGCTGTCTATAGATGATATTCATAAACAAATATATAGCATTATACGACAAAAGTTGTTAAAATAATAACATGGAATATATAGATAACAAATATCTATAAAATTTTTCAAATATATAAACCTTATGGGAAGGAGAAATGGCTATGATTTATTCAAAGGAAGTAGAAGAAATGGTATGCGTAGCAAAAGGCCCAAACCATGGATCAGCACCTATTCCGGAGGAAGGAAAATGGGTAAAGGCAAAAGAGATTAAAGATATTTCCGGGTTTACCCATGGTGTAGGCTGGTGTGCACCTCAGCAGGGGGCATGTAAGCTATCATTAAATATTAAAGACGGTATTATCCAGGAGGCTCTAGTAGAAACCTTGGGCTGCTCAGGCATGACCCATTCTGCTGCCATGGCGTCTGAGATATTACCAGGAAAGACTATACTTGAGGCGCTTAATACAGATTTGGTATGTGATGCTATAAATACTGCAATGAGAGAATTATTCCTGCAGATAGCATATGGTAGATCCCAGACTGCATTTTCAGAAGGTGGATTGCCAATAGGCGCTGGCTTGGAGGACTTAGGTAAAGGCCTTCGCAGTCAGGTAGGTACTATGTATGGGACTTTGAAAAAGGGACCTAGATACCTGGAGATGGCAGAGGGGTATATATCGGAGTTGGCTTTGGATGCTAATGATGAGATAATAGGATATAAATACGTGCATCTCGGTAAGATGATGGATATGATAAAGAAGGGTATGGATGCCAATGAGGCCCTTAAAAAAGCTACTGGCACATATGGCAGATATGCTGAAGCCAAAAAATATATCGACCCACGTCATGAATAATAGGGTATTAGGGAGGATGAGTAGATATGGCTTTGTTTGAAAGTTATGAGAGAAGAGTAGACGGGATAAACGCTGTTTTAAATAAATACGGTATCGCATCTATAGAAGATGCAAAAAAGCTGTGCGATGAAAAGGGCGTTGATGTATATAATATAGTAAAGGGCATTCAGCCCATATGTTTTGAAAATGCATGCTGGGCATACATAGTAGGCTCTGCTATTGCTATAAAGAAGGGCTGCACAAAGGCTAGTGATATAGCAGAGGCCCTTGGTGAAGGTCTGCAATCATTTTGTATCCCCGGTTCAGTTGCCGACGACAGAAAAGTTGGTTTGGGGCATGGAAATCTTGCAGCCATGCTTTTGAGAGAAGAGACGAAATGTTTTGCGTTTTTAGCAGGACACGAGTCTTTTGCTGCAGCTGAAGGGGCTATAGGTATTGCAAATTCAGCAAACAAGGTAAGGAAGGAACCCCTAAGGGTTATTTTAAACGGCCTTGGCAAGGATGCAGCTCAGATAATATCCAGGATAAATGGTTTTACCTATGTAGAGACTAAATTTGATTATGCTACAGGTAAACTTGAAATAGTAAAAGAAACAAAATATTCCGATGGGGATAGGGCAAAGGTAAAATGCTATGGTGCAGATGATGTACGTGAAGGCGTAGCCATAATGCATCATGAAAAAGTGGATGTATCCATAACTGGAAACTCTACAAACCCCACAAGATTCCAGCATCCTGTTGCTGGGACATATAAAAAGGAATGCTACGAGCAAGGTAAAAAGTACTTTTCAGTAGCATCTGGCGGCGGCACAGGCAGGACACTTCATCCTGACAACATGGCAGCAGGTCCTGCTTCCTATGGTATGACAGATACCTTAGGTAGAATGCACTCTGATGCTCAGTTTGCAGGATCTTCTTCAGTTCCTGCACACGTTGAGATGATGGGGCTCATAGGTATGGGTAACAACCCCATGGTAGGAGCCAGTGTGGCAGTAGCCGTTGCATTGGAGCAAGCCCTCAATAAGTAATATGTATTATAGGAACCTCGTATATTTGCCTTGATAGGCTGAATATACGAGGTTTTTTATTTTATTATTTGATATGCTAAAAATTAAAGGAAAAAAGTATTATGTATAGAATATATCTAATAATATTAATACTTTCAGGAGGGATTAGACATGTATAAAGCCATAGGCATGAATGCGGTGGGTATTAACTTACCAATTGAGGAAACATTGTCCTTAGCGGTGACGTACGATTTTGAAGGTGTATATCTGGATATAATGCAGGTAATGCAATTTGGTGAAAATCGGATAATAGATATGCTTGAGCAATTGGATTTAAAAGCAGCTGGTTTTGGCCTTCCTGTAAATTTTAGGGGAAATGAAGGGGAATACAAAAAAGATATGGAAAAATTCGAGCAGATGGCAAAGGCAGCATCTATGATAGGAATGGAGCGTTGCAGCACTTATATATTGCCATTTAGCGATGAACTTGATTTTGATCAAAATTTTGATTTACATAGTAAAAGACTTAGGGAGATAGCAAAGATATTAATAGATTATAATATAAATATTGGTTTGGAATTTGTAGGTCCAAAGACATTAAGGGACGGGCATAAATACGAATTTATACATGATATGAAAGGAATGTTGGAGCTGTGCCATGCCATAGGTACGGATAATACGGGCTTACTAATGGATAGCTATCATTGGTATACTGCTCATCATACCATCGAAGATATTAAGGATTTAGGCGGTGGAGAGATGATAATAGATGTGCATGTAAATGATGCACCAAGAGGGGTTTTGATAGATGAACAGCTGGATAACGTAAGATGTATTCCGGCAGAAACGGGTGTTATAGATTTAAAGGGCTTTTTAAAGGCAATAAAGGATTTGGGGTATGATGGACCGGTTATGGTGGAGCCATTTAGTACTAGACTTAAAAACATGGATGTGCATTCCATACTAAGGGAGGTTAGGGACTCACTAGATAGAATTTGGGTATAGTGATACATAGCTAAAAAAAAATAGCAGCATATGCTGCTATTTTTTATTGGAAGATGGATTATAATATTTTACTCCGAGAAAATTTATAATATTTATATAGGCGGCACCATATAGTATGGATTTATCCTCAAGAGTGGATAATACTATATCTCTACACTTTATGGACTGCGGATTTAGGGCTTCTTTTATATCCTTTAGGATATGGGGAAATGCCCTGGTAAATCTACTGTTTATTATTATTATCTCTGGATTAAAGGCGGTTAGTATATTGTTTATGCCTATGGACAGATATTTTATAAAATTATCCATGATTCCAATTGCGTCTCTATCGTTATTCTTATAAAGCCTTTGAAATTCATCAAAGGAAATTCTTGCTCTATTTTTCTTGGCAGCTAGACTCCTAAGGAGTGCCCTTTCAGAGGCATATTGTTCTAGACAACCTTTATTTCCGCAGGGACAGGCCCTGCCATCTATTTCGATTATGGTATGGCCAAATTCTCCTGCAAATCCAGTATATCCTTCATATAGTTTATTATTTATGACTAATCCTAGGCCAATACCTGAATGTATGCTTATATTAGCCATATTTTCACCGTTTATGGCAAATGTCTTTTCGCCTAAAACAGATAGATTGGCTTCATTCAAAAGATATATCGGTATATTATAATGCCTCTTTAAGCGATCTGCTAGGTCAAAATCCTGCAGGTCGTAGTAGGGGGTAAACGCTATATTGTTTTCATATACTACACCGTGGATGCCTATGGTAATGCCTACTATGCCATAGGTGGTGTTGGGACTTTTTTTAATCATTTCGTCTATAATGGGGATTAGTATATCTAAAATATTTTCCCTATTTATATCACATACTTCTACTTCTTTAAATAAGAGGTTTTTACCTCCAAGATCGGTAAGCATTACGGATATTTCATCTACTCCAAGATCAACACATATGGAGCATCCGGCGTTGTTATTGAATTTTAACAGTACCGGCTTCCTCCCGCCATCCGATGGTCCGCTCCCAATTTCGATTATAAGGTTACTGGATAAAAGATCCTTTACAATGGAGGATATGGTGGCCTTTGTAAGTCCTAGCATCTTTGACAGATCGGCACGGGACAGGGGCTCGTGTTCTATGATATTTTCCAATACTATATTGTTGTTTATATCCCTTATAAGTTCCTTACTTCCTACCTTCATTCCATTCCCTCTAACTATACTTTTTAATAATTATATCAATTCTTTTTCTAATTTACAAATATTCTTTAAAAAGCGCTAATTTATAAAATAGAAATTTGATTCGCTAAATTACAAGTTAAAAATAGATAAAATAATGTAATTGACAACCCATTCTTAGATTGGTAAAATAGAATTATACTAAGTTTAATAAACAAACTATAACATTTTTATTGTAGTCTGACAAGTTTAAAATAGAAAAATTAGATATGGGGGAGAATATTTTCAAGTGCTTAGTAAAGGGAGTGGAAAGACATGGGCTATCTATTAGGAATTGATATTGGCACATCAGCTACAAAGACCATATTATTTGATACGGAAACTAAAAAGATAAAGGCATCAGCAAGTAGCGAATATCCGCTATATCAGCCATATATAGGATGGGCTGAGCAAGATCCGGATGATTGGTGGAGGGCTACAGTATCTAGCATACAGGAAGTGCTAAAAAAAGGTCTAATACATCCTCAGGATGTACTGGGAATAGGTTTGTCAGGCCAAATGCATGGCATGGTACTTTTAGATAAGGATGGTAATGTCTTAAGGCCGGCTATCATATGGTGTGACCAAAGGACTGAGGAAGAATGCAAGGATATTACATCCATAATAGGCAGGGAAAAACTCATAAGTATTACTGCAAATCCTGCCCTTACCAATTTTACTGCTACAAAGATATTATGGGTAAAGAGGCATCAGCCTGAAATTTTTGAAAGGATACATAAGGTGCTTTTACCTAAGGATTTCATAAGGTTTAAGCTTACAGGAGAGTTTGCAAGTGAGGTATCCGATGCGAGTGGCACACAGTTGTTAGATGTACCGAATAGGACATGGAGCAGATATGTACTTGATAAGCTTGATATACCATTTGACTGGATGCCGAAGGTATATGAATCCCATGAGGTAAGTGGATGTGTTACAGAAAAGGTTGCAAATCTTACAGGATTAAATGTTGGTACACCGGTAGTAGGAGGGGCCGGGGATCAGGCGGCGGGAGCTGTAGGTAACGGCATAGTAGAGAGTGGCATGGTATCGTCTACTATTGGTACTTCCGGAGTGGTTTTTGCCTATACTGACAAGGTTTCAATAGATCCTAAGGGACGTGTGCATACCTTTTGTCATGCCATGCCAGATACATGGCATGTAATGGGGGTTACCCAAGGGGCAGGTCTATCCCTGCAATGGTTTAGAAACAACTTTGGGTCACTAGAAAAGGAACTTGCTACCTTCCTTAAAAAAGATCCCTATGAACTCATGACAGAAGAGGCGCAAAAGGCGGATGCAGGTTGTAATGGCCTTATATACCTCCCATATTTGATGGGTGAGCGTACACCACATCTTGACCCTTCAGCAAAGGGAGTATTCTTTGGCATATCGGCAAAGCATACTAGAAACGATATGATACGTTCCATAATGGAAGGTGTGGCATATAGCCTTAGGGACTGTTTGGAGATCATACAGGATATGGGTACTGAGGTAGATATAATACGGGCATCTGGCGGTGGTGCAAGGAGCAGCCTGTGGAGGCAGATACAGTCAGATATATTTAATAGACCCCTAAGTACTATAGATATAGGAGAAGGTCCTGCCCTAGGGGTGGCCCTGTTGGCGGGAGTAGGTACAGGCGTGTATAAGGATGTGCCTGAGGCATGTAAGGCAGCAATAAATACAAAGGATACAATATATCCAATAGAATATAATACCCCCATATATGATAGGTATTATGAAGTCTATAGGTCTCTGTATTTTGCACTAAAGGACAATTACAGGGCTATAGCAGATATAGAAAAGGATTTAAAAAAATAGGAGGTAAAAAACATGAGTGAATATTTTAAGGGAATTTCCAAGATAGAATATGAAGGACCAAATTCTGATAATCCACTTGCTTTTAAGTATTACAATCCCGATGAAATGGTAGGGAATAAGACCATGAGAGAACATCTGAAGTTTTCTGTGGCATATTGGCACACCTTTGTTGCAGAAGGTGTAGATCCTTTTGGCTCAGGTACTATGATAAGACCATGGAATGATATAAAGGATCCCATGGGCAAGGCAAAGGCTAGGATGGAGGCTGCTTTTGAGTTTTTTCAAAAACTTGGGGTAGATTACTTCTGCTTCCATGATAGGGATATTGCCCCTGAGGGAGAGACATTGGAGGAGACAAATAAAAATCTTGACGAGATAGCACAATTCGCCAAGGGCTTTATGAAGGATACCGATATTAAGCTGCTTTGGGGTACTGCAAATATGTTCAATAACCCAAGGTTTGTTCATGGTGCGGCTACATCCTGCAATGCCGATGTATTTGCCTATGCTGCCGCTCAGGTAAAGAAGGCACTTGAGGTAACCAATGATCTAGGCGGGAGCGGATATACATTTTGGGGTGGTCGTGAAGGATATGAGACCCTCTTAAACACCGATATGAAGTTGGAACTTGATAATTTTGCAAGATTTTTGCATATGGCAGTAGATTATGCAAAGGAGATAGGCTTTGAAGGTCAGTTTTATATAGAGCCAAAGCCAAAAGAGCCTACAAAACATCAATATGATTTTGATGCAGCTAATGTATTGGCATTTTTAAAAACCTATGATCTTGATGAGCATTTTAAATTGAATATAGAAACAAACCATGCTACTTTGGCAGGTCATACAATGGAGCATGAACTAAGATATGCCAGAATAAACAATATGCTAGGCAGTGTAGACGCCAACCAAGGGGACCTACATCTCGGCTGGGATACGGATCAATTCCCCACTGATATATATATGACCACCTTGGCTATGTATGAAATACTAAAATCCGGTGGCTTTACCACAGGTGGTCTTAACTTTGATGCAAAGGTTAGAAGACCGTCATTTGAGCCAGCTGACCTATTCTATGCGCATATAGCAGGCATGGATGCATTTGCAAAGGGGCTAAAGATTGCATATAACATGATTGAAGACGGTAAATTCGATAAGTTTATAGAGGATAGGTATGGTAGCTATAGGGAAGGTATAGGGGCAGATATAGTATCTGGCAAGGTAGGGTTTAAAGAGCTTGAAAAGTATGCCCTGAATAATAATAGTATAACCAATACATCTGGTAGACAGGAAGTTTTAGAGGCTCTATTGAATCAATATATTGTAAAATAAATATAAATTAGGGGAACCTATATAGGTTCCCCTAAAATTTATCTAAAAAATCTGCTTGACAAATAGAAACAATCATAATACAATAAATACTAACATAAAAATGAATAGAAAAACTCTTATCGAGAGTGGCGGAGGGACTGGCCCAGTGAAGCCCGGCAACCTGTAAACACAAGGTGCTAAATCCAGCGGTATATGATACCGGGAGATGAGAAAGGGAAAATGCCTCTTTCTTGTGAAGAGGTTTTTTTAGTTTAAACCTCTATCATTTCAGAAGAGGTTTTTTTATTAATAAACTGTATTTTAAGTGCAATTATAAAGGGGTATAGTGATGATTACAATAAATAATTTATCGAAATATTTTGAAACGGATACCAATAAGATATGGGCGGTAAAGAATGTAGATCTCCATGTAAATAGGGGGGAAATACTAGGGGTAATCGGTTTAAGTGGTGCTGGCAAATCTACTTTTATAAGATGCCTAAACAGGCTGGAGGAACCGACGGAAGGGCAGATTATTATTGACGGGGTAGATATGACATCCCTTTCAAAAAAGGAATTGAGGGCAAAGCGCAAAGAAATAGGTATGATATTTCAGCATTTCAACCTATTGTTACAGAAGACGGTAGCTGAAAATATAGCCTTGCCCCTTGAACTGTCTGGCATGGCCCGTAATAAGATTGACTCAAGGGTGGATGAACTTTTAAAATATGTTGAATTAACCGATAAAAAAAATGCCTACCCCTCTCAGTTAAGCGGAGGACAAAAGCAAAGGGTTGCTATTGCAAGGGCTTTGGCCAACAATCCAAAGGTATTATTAAGTGATGAAGCCACATCAGCATTGGATCCTAAGACTACGAAGTCTATTTTAGAGCTCCTTAACAAGATACGCCATGAATTTGGATTGACTATAGTGATGATTACACACCAGATGGAAGTGGTAAAGGACATATGTGATCGGGTGGCCATAATCGAAAATGGGGAGATAATAGAGATAAATACTGTTGAAGAAATATTTAGGCATCCCCAGTCCAAAACTGCTAAGGAATTTATTAGTGACTTAAAGTTTAGCACTGAAGACGAATTTATAAAACCGGATGGTTGCAAAGGCAGGATAATCAGGCTTAATTATCTCGGTGAAAATGCGAAAAAGCCTATTATTTCTCAGATGGTTAAAAGATTTGATATAGATGTAAATATATTATCTGGAAATATCAATGAGATATTGACTACCAGTGCAGGACATTTGATCCTTGAACTCATAGGAGAAGGTGCAGAAATAGAAACTGCAATAGAGTATCTAAAAGATCAAAATGTAGATGTGGAGGTGATGTAAATGGCCGATTTGATCATTTCTTCCCTGCTCGAAACCCTATATATGGTATTTTTCTCCACTATTTTTTCTCTGGTGATAGGATTTCCATTGGGAGTATTGTTGGTAATAACTGAGAAGGGCAATATATGGGAAAAACCTACTCTAAATAGGATATTAAGTGGAGTGATAAATGTACTCCGTTCATTCCCGTTTTTAATACTCATGATATTGCTTTTCCCATTATCTAAGGTTATTGTTGGCAAAACCATTGGTACTACAGCCACTATAATACCGTTAGCTATTGCGGCAGCGCCTTTTGTTGCAAGGGTTATAGAGAGCTCATTAAAAGAGGTGGACAGGGGAGTAATAGAATTAGGCCTGTCTATGGGGGCAACCATTCCTAAGATAATATTCAAAATACTTATACCGGAGGCAATGCCTTCTTTGATTATGGGTATAACTCTGACCATAATAAATCTTATCGGATATTCCGCCATGGCCGGTGCCATTGGAGGCGGTGGACTAGGAGATCTAGCCATTAGATATGGTTTATATAGATTTGAGAAGGATATAATGATAGTTTCAGTGATTGTAATAATATTATTGGTTCAAGGTATACAGTATTTAGGCACCATGCTGGCAAACAGAGTTAATAAAAAATAGAAGTGGTTTGAGGAGGAATAAATATGAAAAAATTTATAACTAGTATATTGGTTTTAGTAATTTCCATTTCCTTGTTTGTAGGATGCAGTGAAAAAGGAAAAGATGACAATCTTATTAGAATAGGTGTATCACCTGAACCCCATGGGAAAATGGTAGAGCTCGTCAAAGAAGATTTGGAAAAGGAAGGTATAAAGCTGAAGATAATTGAATTTACAGACTATATAAAGCCAAATCTTGCCTTGGCTGAAGGGGAATTAGATGCAAACTTCTTTCAGCATGAACCATATATGAATGAGTTTAAGGAAAAGAAAAAGATAGATATAGTATCCATCGGTGGAGTTCATATTGAGCCAATGGGACTCTATTCTTCAAAGATTGATTCCATAGATGAATTAGAGGAAAATGCTGAAATTGCTATACCAAATGACCCCACAAATGGTGGAAGGGCCCTTTTGCTCCTTGAAAAATTCGGACTTATAAAGCTTAAGGAAGGTGTAGGAGTTTTGGCAACTGAAAATGATATTGAGGAAAATCCTAAAAATTTAAAGATTACACCATTAGAGGCTGCCCAACTGCCAAGGATATTAAAGGATGTAGATGGGGCGGTTATAAATGGCAACTTTGCTCTACAAGCTGGATTAATACCTACTAAGGATGCTGTTATACTTGAGGAAAAGGATTCTCCATATGCCAATATAATAGCAGTAAGGACCGAAGAGAAGGATGAAGAAAAGTTTGTTAAACTGATGGAAGCCCTAAGAAGCGAAAAAATCAAGAAATATATAGAGGAAAACTATAATGAAGGGGTTATACCGGCATTTTAATCCTCAGTTAAAATCATATAATGGGTGAATTTGACAGAGTCTAATATAAATATTAGACTCTGTTTTACTTTAATTTGTAAATTGAATTATAAATTGATGCTATCGGCATTAGCAAAATGATTGCTTAAACAGTAAAATTACGATATAATATTAATATAAATACTAAATTGTGGGAATCAAGAATTAAGAGGAGGGGTATTATGAAGCTTGTCATTGCGGTGGTACAGGATGAAGATGCTCATAAGCTCATATCTACGCTTATGGGGGAAGGATATGGTGTTACCAAATTGGCAACTACAGGGGGCTTTTTGAAGGCAGGGAATACCACACTGCTCATAGGTATAGACAATGATAAGATGGATGAGGTCATTTCTATAATAGAGAAGATATGCAAGAGCAGGAAACAGGTTGCAACTTCCCCATCACCTATTGCAGGTACGGCGGGAGTATATGTGCCCTATCCCGTAGAGGTTACAATAGGCGGTGCTACGGTATTTGTAGTTGATGTGGAGAAGTTCGTTAAACTATGAAAATAGACGGTATAAACTATAGGAGAGAAAATTTCTCCCAGATACAGGATCGTGCATTAGCTATGTCGGCTGGCAGCAATAGTGCTATTTCCTTTGAAGATGCCCTCCATGGCAGCCACTACAAGGTGGTAAGTGAGCAGCTTGCTGAAATTATAGCGGATATAGATGAACAAGGTAGACGCTTGTCAAAAAATAGACGGCTAGAGGATCTTGTGCATTATAAAAGGGCGGTGGCAAGGTTTCTGGATACTGCTATGGAGAATATGTTTGAGCTGAAGAGGGATACCAGCTTTGATAGATGGGGCGGGCACAATATACACACCATAGCAAAGCTGGTAGATGAAAAGCTTGGGGAACTTACAAGGCAGATATTAGACAAGGAGCAAGATAGAATAGATATTGTAAGTATTATTGATGATATTAGAGGACTTTTAATGGATGTTTTTACGTGATAGAATATGTGTAAGTTTTTCTTGGAGGTACAAAACAATATGAATTCATTTAAGATACATGGGCAATCCGTGTTGGTTGATAAGCTATCGGGAATAGTATCCAGCGGGAGGATTGCCCATGCATATTTATTTACAGGACCTGAAGGTATAGGTAAAAGGACTATAGCCGATTGGTTTGCCCAGACGATTCTATGCACAGGCCAAACAGACAAGCCTTGCGGGGTATGTCATTCATGTATACAGTACCAGTCGGGAAACCATCCTGATGTAGTATATGTAGAGCCGGAAGGCAATAAGATAAAAGTAGATTCTATACGGGATAATGTGATAACTGCCGCCCATGTGAAGCCCTATCAAAGCAGATATAAGATATTTATGATAGATGATGCCCACACTATGAATGTTAATGCCCAGAATGCCCTTTTGAAAACATTAGAAGAACCCCCGGACTTTGTTATTATAATGATGATGTCGGATAATGATAACAGTATGCTTCAAACGGTGCTGTCAAGGTGCCAGAGGATTCCTATCCCGCCTTTATCTGATAGTGAGATATGCCAGATAATAAAGGAAAATGTTGAAATATCAGAGGAAGACGCCTTTGTATATGCCAAATTATCAGAAGGGATACCGGGGAGGGGTATTAAATTAGCCGGATCTTCTGATTTTCGTAATCTTCGGAATGGGGTACTTGATATTATGGTAAAGATGTTTAATATACCTATGTGGGAAGTCTTTGAGCATACCAGTTTCTTTATAGAGAACAAGGAAGATATGGGAACTATTTTGGATATATTATTGCTTTGGCTAAGGGATATAATGGTATATAAAGAGACTGGCGATGATAGACTCATTCTAAATATGGATAAAATATCTTCCATAAGGCAGGAGGCAAAACTCTTTACAATAAACGGTATACAATGTATGATAGAAGAAGTGGAAAAAACTAAAAAAATGTTAGATAGTAATACAAACTATCAACTTACAATAGAAAACCTACTTATGGCTTTTAGAAGGGAGAAGGGGCAATATGCTTAAGCAGCTAGTTGCAGGCGTACGTTTTAAAAAAGCAGGAAAAATCTATTATTTTGCTCCCAATGATATAGAACTTTGTGCAGGCGACCATGTAATAGTGGAGACTGCAAGGGGTATAGAATATGGTGAGGTAGTGGTAGCGCCTAAATATGTTTCTGAAGATGATATAGTATCTCCACTAAAAAATGTTATTCGTAAAGCTACTCAAGAGGACGAAGATAAGGTTCAGGACAATTTAAATAAGGCAAAAGATGCCTTTGATATATGTATAAAGAAGATAGAAGAGCATGATTTGCCAATGAAACTTATAGATGTGGAATATACATTTGACAATAATAAGATAATATTCTATTTCACTGCAGAGGGCAGGGTGGATTTTAGAGAGCTAGTAAGGGATTTAGCATCCATATTCCGCACCAGGATAGAGCTTAGACAGATAGGCGTAAGGGATGAGGCCAAGATGGTAGGCGGTCTTGGAATATGCGGTCATAATATGTGTTGCTGTGCATTCTTGGGAGAATTTGATCCCGTATCTATAAAGATGGCAAAGGAACAGGGTCTTTCCCTTAATCCCGCCAAGATTTCCGGTGTATGTGGAAGACTTATGTGCTGCTTGAGATATGAGCAATGTACCTATGAAAAGGCTAGGAGAAAAATGCCCCGCGTGAATGCAGGGGTCATTACAAGCTATGGTCATGGGACTGTAGTAGAAACCAATGTACTACTTGAGACTGCCAAGGTAAAAGTCCTCTTAGAGGATGGTACCTATGAAGTATTGGAATTTAAAGTAGATGATATAGAAGTACTGAAAAACCAGGCTGCTTCTGAGGATATAGATATTGAAATCGACGAGGAATTAGATGAAGAAATAAAATCTTTATTAGATGATTGAAACATTGTATAAACAATGATAAAATGATGTCGATGTTTTGGGGATCCAATGTAAGGAGGTGAGGTCTAAATGGCTCACAAGATTAGCGAGGAATGTATTGCTTGCGGAGCATGTCAGGCAGAATGCCCTGTAGATGCAATCTCTGAAGGTGATGGTATTTATGTAATAGATGCTGACACTTGCATTGATTGTGGTGCTTGTGCAGATGTTTGTCCGGTAGGTGCTCCACAGCCCGAAGAATAATAAAAAGGGACCTGATCGTTTATATGCGATTGGGTTCTTTTTTTGTTATAGCGTCACATTTCAAGGTAAAGGTTACAAATATTAAGATACTAGGTCCGCAAGGAGTATGGTATAATATACGGGGTAAAAAAACAGGCTATTATAATAGTCAATATATAAGGATATAAAGGTGTATATTATGAGAATTGCTATAGAGATACAGCCCATTTTAGAAAAACATATGACTGGAGTAGGCTTTTATACCTACGAGATGGTGAAAAGGTTAAGGGATTTAAAAGCTTTAGAAGATGAGTACTATCTTTTGGGTATGGATTTTTTTAATAATGCCAATAGATTGGATCCATATCTTGATAAAAAGGTAGAGCTTAGGACAAATGGCATGATGCACTATGGCATATACAGACGTATATGGCATCTAATGCCATTTTTAGATTATGGCAAATTTTTTGGTACTGAGGCCGATATATTTCATTTTTTTAATTTTGTATCCCCACCCTATGTAAAGGGTAAGACCATAGTTACGGTATATGATATGGTATATAAGATGTTTCCCGATACTATGGAAAAGGCCAATTATAAAAAGCTAGATAGGAATCTTAAAAGCTCATGCGATAGGGCAGATGCCATACTTACCATATCAGAGAACAGCAAAAGGGAGATAGTAAGGTTTTTAAACGTACCGGAGGAAAAGGTATTTATCATAAATCCTGCTGTTGACCATTATATATATAGACCCATAGATGATATGGATGAAGTTGGGCGGGTAATAGATAAATACAATCTGCCGGATAAATATTTTCTATACCTTGGGACATTGGAGCCTAGGAAAAACATAAAATCCATAATAGAGGCATTTAAGATACTGAAGGACAGGCATAATTCAGATTATGGACTTGTCCTAGCAGGAAAAAAGGGATGGATGTACGATAGCATATTTGAGATGGTAAAGAGGCTGGAGCTTGAGGATAGTGTATTTTTTCCAGGATATATAGATGATAGTGATAAGCCATATTTATATGCTGGTGCAAGGGCATTTTTATTCCCTTCATTATATGAAGGCTTTGGCATGCCACCCCTTGAGGCAATGGCATGTGGTACCCCTGTTATTGTATCGAATACATCGTCTCTGCCAGAGGTAGTTGGGGACGCAGGGATCATGATACCCCCCAACGATATTGAAAAAATGAGTGATAGCATGTATAATATTGCACAAGATTATGAAAATTATAGCGATTTAAGGCAAAAGGGACTAAGGCAGGCTGATATGTTTAGCTGGGACAAGTCTGTAAAAGAGCTTTTATCCCTCTATAGCCTCATGGGGAGATAGATATGGAAAAATATAAAATGGCCATAAATGCCCTTATAATGGATGAGAAAAAAGCAGGTATTGGGAGTTATGTATTTGAGCTTTTAAATGAAATAAAAAATATACCCATTGATTTTTCTATAGATGTGCATATACAACAACATATGAAGCAATATTTTGATGATACACCTAATATTACCTTTGTTTCCCATGGAGATTTTTCATCCAGTAAAAGGAGAATTCTATACGAGCAGCTAAGGATGCCGCATGTATATAATAATGAAGGTTATGCACTGGTGCATTTTGTAGATTATCTATCTCCCGCTTTGCCCATCCGTGCAAAGCGGTTATTTACTTTACATGATTTATCATTTTTTAAGCTTCCCGAATGCTTTACAGCAGGTAGTAGGCATATAAAGCAGTTTTTTACCGATTGGGGAGTAAAAAGGGCCAGTGGTATAATATGTGTATCACAAAATACCAAGGATGACCTGTTAGATAGATACCCATTTATCAAGGAAAAGGATGTATATGTGATAAACCTTGGGGTAAATAGGAATATAAAGTTTACTAAAGATGACAAAAAAAAGAAAAATATATTGCATAAATTCGGAATAGATGATAGGTTTATATTGTATGTAGGCACATTGGAGCCTAGAAAAAATGTGGAGAGAATAGTTAAGGCCTATGGGATAGCAGTAAGGCAGGGAGGCATCCCTCAAAAATTAGTGCTTTGCGGTAAAGAGGGATGGAAGGCCGAAGGGATATTTAAGGCTATAGAGGATAGCGGATTAGAGGATCGCATAATAATAACAGGGTATGTATCAGATGATGAATTACCATATTTTTATAATGCCGCAGATATGTTTGTATACCCCTCCATATATGAAGGGTTTGGCCTACCGCCCCTAGAGGCAATGTCCTTTGGTGTGCCAACCATAACATCTAATACATCTTCACTTCCTGAAGTGGTGGGAGATGGGGCTATTACCGTTAATCCATACGATGAAGGGGAGATTGCCCTGGCAATTACAGATGTATTAAAAGATCCTCATAAAGCTAGTATGCTGGCTGAAAAGGGTAAGGGTAGGGCAGCGGGGTTTAGCTGGTACACTACTGCAAATGAGACTGTAGAGATATATAAAAAAATACTTATGGAGGATAATTACAGTTGAAAGTAGCGATTGTTCATGACTGGATAACCTGTCCTGGGGGGGCAGAGACAGTTATAAAGGAGATGCTTGAAGTCTTTCCCCAGGCACATATATATACATCCATATATAATGAGGATGTTATGGGCGGGTATTTCGGAGATACCCCCATATATACATCATTTATAAACAAAAAGCCCTTTGCAAAACGGAAACATTCCATATACTTAAACTATATGCCAAAGGCGTTTGAGAGCTTTGATTTAAATGGGTATGACGTGGTGATATCTTCGTCGACTAGCTGTGCAAAGGGTGTAATCACCGATGCCAATACCCTTCATATATGTTACTGCAATACGCCCATGCGCTACGCCTGGGATATGTATTTTGACTATATGGCAGGGGTCAATCCAATAGCTAAGGGGTATATAAAGAGATCCCTACATAAAATTCGCATATGGGACGTAGTATCGGCAAACAGGGTGGATTATTTTATAGCTAATTCCCATAATATAGCAAGGCGGATAAAAAAACACTATAGGCGGGGGTCTTATGTGATATACCCACCGGTGGATACCAGTATAGGTATGGAGAAAGGGATATCAGATGAAGGTTATTATCTAGTATTATCTAGGTTGGTAAAATATAAAAGGATAGACTTAGCAGTTTTGGCATTTAATAAGCTGAACAAACCATTGGTGGTGGCGGGAGAAGGGCCGGAGCTTGACAATCTAAAGGCTATGGCTAATCCTAATATAAAGTTTGTAGGTAGGATATCAGATGAGGAAAAGATAGATTATTTTAGAAGGTGTCGGGCTTTTGTATTTCCTGGTGAAGAGGATTTTGGTATAACTCCAGTAGAAGCCCAGGCCTTTGGAAAGCCGGTTATAGCCTATGGTAAGGGTGGTGCACTGGAAACGGTAATAGACGGTAAAACCGGTGTGTTCTTCTACGATCAGGATGCAGATAATCTAGCTGATGCGGTGGACAGGCTGGAGGGGCTGGAGTTTAACCCAGAGGCAATAAGGGAAAATGCCCTTAAATTTGATAAAGGGGCATTTAAAAAGCAATTGGAGGATTTTGTGATGGACAAGTATCGTATTTTTAATACAGAAGAGTGGTGAAATTATGTTAGCACCAAAACATTCTATACGAAAGCGATGGATAATGCTCCTGGATGTTATTTTGACCATAATATCGTTTATACTTGCGTATTATACCAGGACTTTTGATATATTTCATAAACACGGAAAGCTATATGATTTTGAACAGTACACATGGTTATTGTGGGTGATAATACCCACTTGGCCCATAATACTAAAGCAGTTTGGACTATATAATGGGGTTATACACGGTGATATAAAAAAACTAATAGGTGCCCTTATGAAGACCGTTATAGTAGGTTCTCTCATATTAGCATCTGCAATATTTATAACCAAACACGCCCTTTTTAGTCGTTTATTTGTAGGTTTTTTTATAGTATATAATTTTACATTCCTATTAGTAGAAAAATTAACTTTAAGGCACCTTTATATGAAAAAGCGGGACAAGGTGCGTGGAAGCAGATTAGCCCTCGTTTCCACTGATGAAGGTGTAGTAAAATTTTTGCGCCTTATGGAGCTGGAAGAGGATATAAGGGTAAGCATAGCAGGGTATTTTAGCATAGATAATGGTAGGGACACCATTGAAGGTATACAGTGTTTAGGGCCAATTGACTGGCTGGGGAATTATATAAAGAATCAGCCCATAGATGAGGTTATATTTATACTGCCAAAGGATTATATAAGCGAGATAGAACCATATATTGCAGATTGTGAAGAGATGGGCATAACGGTGCATATGCTTTTGGATCTATACAATCTCAAGATATCAAAAACCAAGGTGAGCTATTTAGGTCATATACCCCTGCTTACATTTTATACGGTGACACTAGATGAGGGCGCCCTTTTATTGAAACGGATACTCGATATTATAGGGGCTATAGTAGGACTTATAATAACAGGTATATTGTTTGTAATATTTGCACCCATTATAAAAAAGGAATCTCCGGGTCCGGTATTTTATTCCCAACCCAGGGTGGGCAAAAATGGCAGGGTATTTAAGCTCTATAAATTTAGATCTATGTACCAGGATGCCGATGAACGCAAGAAGGAACTGGAGCATCTTAATATGATGAAGGGTGCCATATTTAAGATAGAGGATGATCCAAGGATAACCAAGATAGGTAAGTTCATGCGTAAATATAGCTTAGATGAATTTCCCCAGTTCTATAATGTACTAAAGGGCGATATGAGCCTGGTAGGGACACGTCCCCCCACCCTTGAAGAGGTGGAGCATTATGAAAATTGGCATAGGAGGCGTCTTAGCATAAAACCCGGCATAACGGGGATGTGGCAGGTAAGTGGACGCAATGAAATAGAGGATTTTGATGAAATAGTAGCTTTGGATGTAAAGTATATAGACAACTGGTCCATAGCCCTTGATCTAAAGATAATATTCAAGACCATAGGTGCGGTGTTTAATAAGACGGGCATGTAATATTTTACATTTGTTTACTTTTATATGGCTATATGATAAAATTATAAGTTGTTTAAGTAAAGGTGGCGAAACTTTTTATATGATAAAGGATATAAAGGATGTATATAGTTACAGGGAGATGCTTAGAAGCCTGGTTAAAAAGGATTTGCGTACTAGATACAAGGGCTCCTTTTTAGGTTTTCTATGGACATTTGTAAATCCCCTATTGCAGCTTGTGGTTTATACGGTGATATTTTCTACCATAATGCGTATGAATATAGATAAATTCTATATGTTTTTGTTTGTGGCATTAGTACCTTGGATATTTTTTTCTACATCGGTACAGCTTAGCACAAGCAGTATAGTTGGGAACAAGGAACTGGTAAAGAAGATATATTTTCCTAGGGTAGTGCTGCCTATGGCAGTGGTTAATTCCGGATTTATGAACATGCTTTTTTCTTTTGTAATAGTACTAATTGCCGTTTTAATATCTGGTATTGGCATAAACTGGACTATAATATATTTACCCCTTGTAATGTTGGCTGAGTACATACTTACATTGGGTTTTTCCATACTCTTCTCTGCCCTTAATGTATATTTTAGAGATCTTGAACATCTCCTAGGTATAATACTTATGGCGTGGTTTTATTTTACGCCCATAGTATTTCCGGTTGAGATGATACCTGCAAAATATTTTAAGCTGTTTATGCTAAACCCAGTAACCCATGTAATATTGCCCTACAGGGATATACTCTATTACGGAGTGGCACCTGATATTAAGATGATAGGGATTAGTATACTCATAGGCTTATTGCTTCTTATATTCAGTTTTGAAGTATTTGATAGATTACAGAAGAATTTTGCGGAGGAGATCTAGATGGTAGTCATAAAAGCGAAAGATGTATGGAAAAAGTACAGGATATATTACGATAGGGGTACTACCTTAAAGGAGAAGGTATTATTCAGGAAGAGGAATAGATATGAGGACAGATGGGTATTAAAAGGCGTAACGCTGGATATAGAAAAGGGTTGGGCTGTAGGTCTTATAGGTGAAAACGGCTCAGGGAAAAGTACCCTGCTTAAATTGTTTACCAGAATAATATATCCCAATAAAGGTGCTATAGAGATGACAGGCAAGGTGGCGAGTCTCTTGGAACTGGGAGCCGGGTTTCACCCGGATATGACAGGGCGGGAGAATATATATACCAATGCCTCTATATTTGGACTTACAAAGGAAGAGATAGATGCACAGCTGGATGATATAATAGCATTTTCAGAGCTTGAAGAGTTTATAGACAATCCTGTGCGTACATACTCCTCAGGTATGTATATGCGCCTAGCCTTTGCAGTGGCTATAAACGTAAAGGCCGACATACTCCTAATAGATGAGATATTGGCAGTTGGTGATGTGAATTTTCAGAAAAAATGTTTTAACAAGCTGAAGGAGCTAAAAAGGGAAGGTACTACAATAGTAATAGTATCCCATGATCTATCTAGCATAGAAAATATGTGTGATATGGCAGTATGGCTCAATAAGGGCGAGGTAAAGGCTATAGGTAATACCAAGCAGGTAATAGATGATTATATGCAGTACATGAATAGAAAACGGGAGATTGCCATAGAAAAGGAGCATGGACAGCATGAAGATCAGGGGAAACAACAGAAGAATGATGAGGGTAAGCAGCCTCTTAAGAGTGCTGAAGCCAAATCTAACGAAGACGATGGGGTAAAATGGGTAGACAATGCGAAGCGTTGGGGTAGTCGTGATATAGAGATAATTAATGTAACGATGGTAGATGATGGGGGAACAGAAAGACACAGTGTAAACTGGGGTGATAGGGTGTGTATACGTATATCCTATAAACGCCACAGACCAGTAGATGAGCACGTATTTGGTATAGGTATAACAAATCAAGATGATATACATTGCTATGGGACTAATACAGATATAGACGGTATAGAGATAGAAGAGATAGAGGACGAGGGTATTATAGATTTTGTAATTGATAAGATGACTTTAGTTGAAGGTAGATATTTCATAGATGTTGCTGCTCATGCAAAAGATGGGAGGGCGTATGACTATAGAAGGGGTATTTATGAATTTATGGTGGTGTCTCCCATAAAGGATGTAGGAGTAGCAAGGCTAGGGCATGAATGGATATTAAAATAAACATGCGGGGTGATAAAATGAGTGATGATTTTTTGGAAATAAGGGATGATACCGTAGATGTTCAGGAGATAATGGCGGACATAAGAAAGAGCCTTAAAGAACGGGGTATACATGAAGAGGACTTTCCTAATGTACTATCCTTTGTAGGTCAGGGCGGTATGCCTGGTGAAAGTATACAGGATGATATGCTGACGATAAATAGTGAATGGGAGGTAGTGGCAGATAGGCCTATTACGTCCCATAGAAAGGTTTTGGGGCCTATTATAGTGTTCTTTAAAAAGGCGATTAGAAAGTGTCTTAGATGGTACATAAACCCCATTGTTGATAAACAGCGAACATTTAATGCTGCTATTGTACGGGTTATAAATAGTATAAAAGGCAGTCAAGATGAAACTCAGGCTAGAATAGCCCAGCTGGAAGGGGAAATAGGCAGGTTGCAGCAGGAACTAAATGCAGGGGATACTATTAGGCGTATGCAGGCTGTAGAGGATAATATACGCGGAATAAATAAAGGCATGCAAAAGCAAAAGGAAATATCCCTTATAACTTCAGAGCGGGTAAGGCGCATAGAAGGTGCCTTAAAGAGAGAAGGGCGTATAGAGAATGGGACATCGTCAATTCCTGAGGTGCAATATGAGGATGCAGATATAGACTATTTTCTATTTGAACAGATGCATAGGGGCAGTCGTGAGGAGATAAAGGATCGACAAAGGGTATACCTTAAATATTTTGAAGATAAAGAGCATATATTGGATATTGGTTGTGGACGAGGTGAATTCATAGAACTTCTCATGGATGAAGGTAAGACTGACGTAAAGGGAATAGACTTAAATGATGATATGGTAATCTATTGCAAAGAACAGGGCTTACCAGTGGAAAAGATAGATGCTTTAAGTTATTTAAAGGAAATACAGCAAGGGGAAGTGGAGGGTATATACATGGGACAGGTGGTAGAACACCTATCTCCTGCTGATATGGTACGCATAATACGTATGGCCTATGAAAAATTAGCAAAAGGTGGGGTATTTATAGCAGAGACAGTAAATCCCATGTGTTTATCCGTATTTGCCAATGCGTTTTATGTAGATCCTTCCCATGTAAAACCTGTTCATCCTTTGACTTTGGAATTTATAATGCAGACTCAAGGGTTTAGAAATGTTGAAACTATATATCTCTCAGAGATAAAGGAAAAACTTCCGCAGATTAAGGGAAATGGAATAAGTAACGCAGATGAATTTAATAAGGGTATAGATAGACTAAATAACCTTTTATTTAGCAATCAGGACTATGCTATAATAGGTTGGAAATAGGGATGATGATATGAAGAAGATAGCATTTGTACCTCCGTGGTTTGGATTAAAAATTCCTGGGGGAGCAGAGGCTGCCTGCCGGGATATAGCATTTCATTTGAAGGATGCGGGGGTAGAGGTAGAAATACTGACTACTTGTGTTGAGAAGTTTGCAAGTGATTGGAATGTAAATTACTATAGACCAGGGGTTGAGATTATAGAAGGGATCCCTATTAAGAGATTTAAGGTAACAAAAAGGGATACAAAGGCATTTGATAGGGTAAATGCAAAACTCATAAAGGGTATGCCGGTTACATTGGAAGAAGAGGAGATATTCTTCCGTGAGATGGTAAATAGTGAGGCCCTCTATAAATACATAAGAGAAATGCAGGGAGACTATGACGCATTTATATTTATACCATATATGTTTGGTACTACGTATTATGGGGTAAAGGCCTGTCCGGAAAAGAGTATCCTTATTCCCTGTCTGCATGATGAGAGCTATGCCCATTTGAAAGGTATCGAAGAAATATTTAAATGTTCACAGGGAATGGTATTTTTATCCCGACCTGAGATGGAACTGGCTGAAAGGCTCTATGATATAGGTGATAAAAAAAGGCAGGTAATAGGTGTAGGGATTGATACCAAAACAAAGGGTAATAGGGAGCGATTTATAAAGAAATATGGGATAAAAAATCCCTTTATACTATATGCTGGTAGGAAGGATGCTGGGAAAAACGTAGATACCCTTTTACAGTATTTTCAGGCGTTTTTGGCCATGAATCCAGGGGCAAATCTTGATTTAGTGCTTATAGGAGGCGGGAGCATAGATATACCTGAGGCTATAAAAGATAGGGTATGGGATCTGGGGTTTGTGCCAATAGAGGACAAGTATGATGCATATGGGGCAGCAACCCTGTTGTGCCAGCCATCCCATAACGAAAGCTTTTCCATAGTAATTATGGAGAGTTGGATAGAGGGGACCCCCGTTTTGGTAAGTGCAAAATGTGATGTTACTAAGGATTTTTGTATACAATCGAATGGCGGACTGTATTTTAAGAATTACTATGAGTTTGAAGCATGTGTAAATTTTTTTATAAAAAATACACATATAGCCGCGAGGCTGGGAAAGCAGGGCAAGGGCTTTGTAGAAAAAAATCTATCATGGGATGTAGTAACAGCAAAATATAAGACTTTTATAGAAGGACTGTAAAATAGATAGGTGGAGGAATTTATATGTGGCGAGTAGACCAAATAATGCCAACAATTGTATATGGAGATGCAGTAAGTAATCATGCATTGGCCCTTAAGGAGATACTGCATAGTATGGGGTATAAGTCGGAGATATATGCCCAGAATATTGGTGAATCTTTGCGCCACAGTGTGTATAATGTAGATGATTATAAGGCGACTGGCGAAAAAAATGCAGTTATATACCACATGTCTACTGGTACTGATCTTAACTATAAGATAAGGGATTTAAAGGTAGATAAGAAGATTATGATATATCATAATATAACACCTCCAGAATATATGATGCACTATAGTTTGAGGGATTACAAAATTGTAAAGGCTGGGCGAGAACAGCTGAATATTTTGAATGATTCTTTTGATTATGTATTTGGAGATTCGGAGTACAATTGCAAAGAGCTTTTGGATCTGGGATATGAAAAAGTAGAGCATTTACCCATACTTATTCCATATAGTGACTATGAAAGACAGGCTGATAAGGATATTATGGAGAAATATACAGACGGTAACGTAAACATACTATTTGTAGGGCGTATTGCGCCTAATAAAAGGCAGGAAGATATAATAAAAACTTTTTATTACTATAAGAAATATATAAATCCAGGGGCAAGATTGTTTCTGGTAGGTTCATATGAGGGAATGGAGAGGTATTATAATGCCCTTTTAGACCTTGTAAATGCCCTCGATATTGAAGATGTGTATTTTACCGGGAAGGTACCATTTAGCCATATATTAGCATATTACAGGGTAGCGAATGTGTTTTTATGTATGAGTGAACATGAAGGGTTTTGTGTACCCCTTATAGAGAGTATGTATTTTAATGTGCCCATAATAGCCTATAATGCAGCAGCCATACCGTACACCCTAGATGGAGCGGGCATACTTATAAATAAAAAGGATTATATAATGACTGCTGAACTGATCAATAGGCTTGTAAATGATAAGACTCTTAAAGATAGGCTTGTTCATAATGGACGACGTAGATTGGAGTATTTTTCATACGATAATATTTCAGATATGTTCAAAAGACATATACAGAGTATACTTGGGAACTAGGTGTATAATATGAGAAAAAAATTAGCGTTTGTGGTTCAAAGGTATGGAGAAGAGGTAAACGGTGGATCGGAACAATATTGTAGGCAAGTAGCTGAGAAATTATCAAGCTTTTATGATGTAGAGGTCTTGACCACCTGTGTTGTAGACTATAACGAGTGGAAAAATAAATACAAGGAAGGTTTATATAGTGTAAACGGTATAAGGGTCAGAAGGTTTGCAGTAGATAAAAAGAGGGAACGGAGGGCATTTGACGCTTTATCAGCAAAAGTATATGGTCATAGGAGTTTTGATAATGTAGGTGATGAGATTAGGTGGATGGAGCTGCAAGGTCCTCATTGTCCAAGACTTATAGATTACATAAAGTATAATAGGGATAAATATGATGTATTTATATTTATGACTTATCTTTACTATACGACTTTTTTTGGATTGCAGCAGGTACCGGAGAAGTCCATGTTAATATCCACTGCACATGATGAACCGCCTATATATCTGGATATTTTTTATCCACTATTTCATCTTCCTCGGGCAATGGTGTATCTTACAGAGGAAGAAAAGGCATTTGTAAACAAAAAGTTTAACAATGACTACAAACCTTCTGATGTGGTGGGAATAGGCATAGATGTGCCACAGGATGTAAACCCTCAAAGATTTAGGGAAAAACATGGAATAGATGATGATTATATAGTATATGCAGGTAGGATAGATCAGTCAAAAGGATGTGACGAGCTTTTTGAATATTTCATACGGTATAAAAGGGAGCATCAATCAAATTTAAAGCTGGTCATGATGGGTAAGCCTGCCATGGATATACCGAAGCATAAGGATATACTGCCTTTGGGCTTTGTAAGCGAAGAGGACAAGTATGATGGTATGGCGGGAGCTAAATTATTGGTGCTTCCGTCTTATTTTGAGAGCTTATCTATGTCAGTGCTAGAGAGCCTAGGACTTGGAGTGCCGATACTGGTAAATGGCAGGTGTGATGTCTTAAAAGGGCATTGTATAAGGAGCAACGCCGGGTTTTATTATAGGGGCTATTATGAGTTTGCAGAGTGCATAAATGTGCTTTTAAAAAAGACTGATATATACAATAAGATGAGTAAAAATGGACTCTTTTATGTATCATTCCATTATACATGGGACAGGGTGATGGATAAGTATAAAGCTCTTATAGATGAGTTGTAGAAATACATAAACATAGGAGAGGGATATCATGGATGTAGTTTTATTTTTGGTATTATGTGTTATATTGTTTTTGTTTTTAATACCCATTATAGGGAAAAAACAAATATTCAAAGATATGGGGCAGGTACTGTTTTCTGCCTTATCATTTGCGGTTATTATAGTATGGGTTGAGGCTTTTTTGTTAGTTTTATTTAATAAGTACTCCCTTTTAAGGTTAGATATCTTACTAATAATTACAGCGATTTTTGTTATTATTATGTCCCGAAAAGGCGGGAGGTGGCAAGTACCATCAGGTTTTATAAGGCATGATAAGTTCAATATTATTATACTGATCTTTTTTGTACTTATATCCTATTTATATCTTGCTTATCCCACTTATTATATTATAGGTGGGCGGGATCAGGGAGTATATAGTTCCTTAGGGGTATACATATCACGGACTGGAGGACTACATATACATGATGATTTTTTAACTGATAATTATGATGTTGTAGGTGATGTGCTAAGGTTGGGTTATCCAGGTTATTATTCAGGATATGAATATAGTCTTTCTAGTCAGCCGGGGCGATTGATACCGCAGTTTATGCACCTTTTTCCTACTGTGTTGGCCATAGGCTATGATATAGGCGGTATGCCTGTGATGTTTAGAATGAATGGTGCCATAGGAATAATATCACTTTTAGCGATATATTTTTTCTGTACGCAGTTACTGGATAAAAAAGTGGCATTTTTAGCGACAGTTGCACTGGCGTTTAACCCATCTCAGATTTGGAATGCAAGGATAACTCAAACAGAGGTATTATCCCAGTTTTTACTCTTTTTCGCTCTGTTTTTGCTGGTATTTGCCTATAAAAAAGATAGACGGAGTTTTACATGGCTAAGTGGTATAATATTGGGGCTTAACTGCCTAAATCGTATAGATTGCCATGTTTTTGGCATAGGGGTATTTGTATTTGTCATATATATGGCCATAATAAGTAGGGAAAAGCTCCGGTTTGCCTTTGAATTTGGCTTGTCATACGCTTTGGCAGCCCTATTGTCTTTGACATATGCGTATTTTTATAGCTATCCATATTTTGATGATTTGTGGCATAGGGCATCGCTAAAACCCCTTGTAATGATAAATGTTTTATTATTCATAGTAGCTGCTTTGGTTGTGATTATTGCCTATATATTCAAAAAACAGGACAAAGGGGATAAGCATGAGATAAGAAATAGATATAAAAGATTTTTATATATAAAACGACATCATATCGCTGCTATTTTAGTGGTTCTGCTAATAGGATTATTTCTATATGCATATTTTGTTAGACCGTATATTCTACCGATTGGTACGGATATAAATTCAGAAGAGCATTTTACTGCCAATGCCATGGTGGAATTTGGCTGGTATATACCTGAGGCTATCACACTTATGGCCATATTAGGGGTAATACTTCTTATAAAGGAAACTAATATAAATGCCTATGTGGTATTTATAGTTATTGCCATGGCAAATATAGTGGGATATATATATAAGCCCAGTATTACACCTGATCACATATGGGCTTCACGTAGGTGGATAGCAGTAAGTATACCTTCCATAATAATATTTGCAATGGCAGGGATGGAGAGGATAAGTAGGTCATCTACTTCCCATAGAAGGGTGCTTTTATGGGTATTTACATCCTTTATGTTGACATTTTTTTTGTATCAATCCGTCATATTTATAAAAACTCCCATGCTTCGGGATTACAAGGGACAATTTGATGATTTGGCAGAGCATATTCCCGGGGATGAAGTCTTTATAACCAATTCAGGTCAACTGGCAACACCCCTTAGGATAGTATATGATAAGCCTGTGTATGAGGTAAGGGGAGATTACAATCAGGATGCACTATATGATATGGTAAAGCATTTTGGCAAGGTGTATACTATAGGGTGGCTGCCCGAAAATATGGAGGACAGACTTGATATACAAAAGGTCTATCATTTAGAATTTAACGGAAAGTATCTACAAAAGGTGAGGGGGGCATACCCTAAACAAATTATAGATAGGAAATACAATGGAGATCTTTATATATTAACTGCTAAATAATTATTTTAAATACACTAAGGAGGAGGTTATCCATGAAGCTGATTATTCAGATACCATGTTATAATGAAGAAAAGACTTTGCCTATGACCATAGGCGATTTGCCCACTTCCATTCCAGGGGTGGACGAGATAGAGTATTTAATAATAGATGACGGGAGCAGTGATCGAACTGTAGAGGTGGCAAGGAAATTGGGAGTACACCATATAGTGAGATTTCCCAATAATAGAGGACTTGCAAAGGGTTTTATGGCGGGAATAGATGCTTGCCTTCGTGTAGGAGCCGATATAATAGTAAATACCGATGGTGATAATCAATACAATGGCCATGATATACCCAAGCTTATAAAGCCAATACTTGACGGCAAGGCTGAAGTGGTGGTAGGGGATAGGCAGACAGATACCATAGAACATTTTTCACCTACCAAGAAAAAGTTGCAAAGATGGGGCAGTGGCGTGGTTAGAAGGGCGTCAAAGACCAATGTAGCAGATGCCCCCAGTGGTTTTAGGGCATATAGTAGGGAGGCTGCCTTAAAATTAAATGTAATATCAGAATACTCATATACTTTGGAAACATTGATAGAAGCTGGCAGGCGTAAGGAAGCCATTGCCAATGTGCCTATAGGTACAAACGAAAAACTTAGGGAATCAAGGCTGTTTAAGAGCATGTGGCAGTATGTGAGAAAATCCGGTTCTACGATTATAAGGACCTATACCATGTACAAGCCTCTGAAGATATTCCTAAACTTAGGATTTATAATGTTTTTAATAGGTTTTATAATAGGCTGTAGATATCTATATTTCTTTTTTAACGGTGAAGGGGCAGGACATGTTCAATCCCTCATACTGGCTGCTATAAATATCATTACCGGATTTCAACTAGGGGTACTTGGGCTATTAGCAGATGGTATTGCTGCCAACAGACGTATAAATGATGAACTATTATACAGGTTAAAAAAGATGGAATACGACGGAGTAGTATTAAGGAGTCAAGGAAAAGATGAAGAACGAAAAGAAGACGCTTAAAAATATCTTTATATTTGTAATAATACCAGTTGCCATAATAGCTCTATTGCTTTTAAATGGCAGGCTAGCGTATAGAAAATATAAGCCTGCTGAGATGGGATATAGGGAGCAGATAATATGGCAAATAGCTTAGTAGATATTGTAAAGGGCAAGAGGGTATTATATATAGCTACAAAAAATATGGACTATCTCAGGCTACAGCAGGAGATAGACATAATAAGGGAATATGCTGCCGATGTAACTGTAATCGGCAGCACCCATAAGGGCTATGGAAGGCGCATAATGAAGGCGGTATGGGATATATGGCATATTGACAAAGATGATTTTGATGTGGTATTTGTAGGCTTTTTGCCCCAGACCATAGTGCCATTTTTTCATTCCCTCTTTAAGGACAAAACATTGATAGTGGATTTTTTCATATCACTTTATGATACATTGGTATTTGATAGAAAAAAATTCGGTGAAAATAGCCTTAGGGCCAAAATCGTAAAATGGTACGATGATCGTACCATCAAAAAGGCAGATCATATAATAGTTGATACAAAGGCTGATGCCAAATATTTTGCAAAGATACATAATGCCCCCATGGAAAAGATGGAGGTTTTATATCTAAAGGCTGATACTTCCATATATTATCCCATGGAGGTTAAACGCCCTGAGGAGCTTAAAGACAAGTATATAGTATTATACTTTGGCAGCATATTACCGCTTCAGGGTGTAGAGGTTATACTAGAGTGTGCATCCATGATGGAGGATATTAATGATATATATTTTATAATGATAGGTCCCATAAATGACGATACCTATAAAAAATATAGCCATTTAAAGAATATAGAGTTTATAAACTGGCTATCCCAGGAGGAATTGGCACAGCATATAGCCATGGCAGATTTGTGCCTATCCGGCCACTTTAATAAGGATATAGACAAGGCAAGGCGTACCATAGCGGGTAAGACATATATATACAGGGCTATGGAAAAGCCGGTGGTGCTGGGAGAAAATGCAGCAAATCGTGAACTATTTAATGAAAATATGGAAGGGGTATACTTTGTAGAGATGGGGAGTCCTGTAGCCCTTAGGGACAAAATACTTAAAGTGTACAGGGGGTGTAGACCATAAAGATAAAAAAGAGCAAGCTTATAGGGCTAATACTAATGATCATTTCTTTTATATTTATAGCCCGGGAGATAACAAAGCTTGATATTACAAATATACATTTTGAGGATCCTGCTAAGTCATTTTTTTATGTATTTTTATTTTCAATTGCATTTGTAGTATCGGTATGTATAGGTGCCTATGGCTGGGGGCTTATACTGCAGTTTATAAATGGTAGCCATATAGATTATCATATAACAATGCCGGTATACACAAAGGCCAATGTGGCAAAATACCTGCCTGGAAATGTGATGCATTATGCAAGTCGTAATGTATTGGGAAACAAGCTGGGCTGGAAACATGGGAATATCCTTTTAAGCAGTATATTGGAGGTAATACTTATATTCTTAAGTGCTGCAATATTTTCTGCCATATTTGCACATCAGGCATTTATTGATGTGGTTAAAAAGGCGTATGATGCTTTAAACAAAAAGGGTCTAGGTATTTTGATCCCCATATTAATAATTTTACTGGTAGGTATTATAATATACATTCTTACCAAGCCAAAATATGCAGATAAGATAAAGAGATATTTTACACTTGATTTTCTAAAGCTGTTTCTAAAGACCTTCTTTATATATACTGCTACATTCATCATAATGGGTGCCATACTAATCGGTATATACAAGGGAGTATTGGGTTATGAAATGACATTAAAAAATGCGATGACCATATTTACGGCATCGGTTTTATCATGGTTTGCGGGATTCATAACCCCGGGGGCTCCAGGGGGATTGGGTGTAAAGGAATCCATAATGATACTCATGCTATCACCTGCCTATGGTCGTGAGGCCACCTTGATGGCTGCACTTATCCACAGATTGGCATCTATAATTGGGGATCTTTTGGCATTTGTAGTTGGCATTGTTGTGGACAAGCGAAAAAATCAGGTTGAATAGGTATCTATATATAGGGTATAATTAAAGAAACTTGCCAGATGATTATACTATTTTTAAGGGAGGGGATAGGGCGTAGACATGAAGTATATGAAATTAGGGGTAATACTCAGTCTATCCATAATGCTTGCTGCATGCAGCAGGCCATATGTAGAGGCTGATAAGGATATGATGGATATAGATAACACTGACACAATAGAGGATAGTATTTCGCAGGATGATGGGGACAAGGTAGTGGAAACTGTGGATATAAAGGGTGGTAATATATGTCCTTTAACAGGTATTCCATATGAGGGTACATATAAGCCGGTTGCCATCATGATAGAGAATTCACCAAAGGCTAGACCACAATCGGGGCTTTCAAAGGCGGATATAGTGTATGAAGTACATGCAGAAGGTGGAATTACAAGATTTATGGCACTATTTCTGTCAAATATGCCGAACAAGGTAGGCCCTATAAGGAGTGTACGTCACTATTACATGCAACTGGCGCAGGAATGGGACGCATATCTCGTGCATTATGGTCAGTCCTTTATAGCAGAGGAACAGTTTGATAAAATAAATGTAAAACGTTTAAATGGCCTTAATACGAACAAGCCCTTCTGGAGGGACAAATCCAGGAAGGCACCACACAATGTATATATAGATGCACTAAAATGCCAGGACAAAATAGACTTTGACCAAACGGCAAGGGGCTTTAGCTTTTCTGATGATTATCCAGATGGTGGACTAGCATATGAAAAGATTGTCTTGCCATTTAATGATTCCTATTCGAAGGTAGAGTATATATATGATGATGAAAAAGGCCAGAATATGAGATATAACGGAGGCAGGGCTAGTATAGACCAGGAGACGGGCAAGCAGCTCTCCAATAAAAATATAATAGTGCAGTATGCAGAGCATTCCATATTGGAACCAGGTGCTGGATATAGGGATGTTAAGGTGTTTGGCAAGGGGCGGGCTGCCTATTTTATAGATGGCAGGTACTATGAAGGTACATGGTCCCGCAAAAATGCGGAGAAACCTACTGTATATTATAATGAAGAGAATATCCCCATTACACTAAAACCGGGTAATACATGGATAGAGATAGTACCTGACGATATGGAAGTCTCTATACAACTTAAATAACAAATTTAAGAAAAAAAGGAGTAGATGAATATGAAAAGTGCGTTAATAACTGGTATAACCGGACAGGATGGTTCATATCTTGCAGAACTTTTACTATCAAAGGGCTACAAGGTATATGGTATAAGGCGCAGATCCAGTGATAATCATTATGGTACTGTAGCACATTTGAAGGATAAGATAGAGTTTATATATGCAGATATGACGGATCTACCATCCCTTATCAAGGCAGTGGAGATTGCACAGCCCGATGAGGTATATAATTTGGCTGCCCAGTCATTTGTTCAGACATCATGGGAGCAGCCCATACTTACTGCTGATATAGATGCCCTTGGGGTTACCAATATACTTGAAGCCATTCGTATGGTAAAGCCCGATGCAAGATATTATCAGGCATCTACCAGTGAGATGTTTGGTAAGGTACAGGAGATGCCTCAAAGGGAGACTACCCCTTTTTATCCCAGAAGCCCATATGCAGTTGCTAAGGTATATGGTCATTGGATAACTATAAACTATAGGGAGAGCTATGATCTGTTTGCATGCTCTGGCATACTCTTTAACCATGAATCACCTAGAAGGGGACTTGAGTTTGTTACCAGAAAGGTAACCGATGGTGTAGCACGCATAAAGCTGGGGCTCATGGATGAGATCCGCATGGGCAACCTAGATTCCAAGAGGGATTGGGGTTTTGCAGGGGATTATGTATATGCTATGTGGCTGATGTTACAGCAGGATGCGCCTGATGATTATGTAATAGCTACAGGAGAGACCCGTACTGTACGGGAACTTTTGGAGACTGCATTTAGTTATGTAGATCTTGACTATAAAGATCACGTAGTTGTGGATCCAAAGTTTTTCCGCCCTGCAGAGGTAAAGATACTCTTAGGCGATGCTACAAAGGCAAAGGAGAAGCTTGGTTGGAAGCCAAAGGTATCATTTGAACAGATGATACACATGATGGTAGATGAAGATCTAAAACGTGTACAAGCCGAGATAGACGGAGGCCTATCAAAATGAAGGCCCTTGTAACCGGTATTTCAGGTTTTGTAGGCGGATATTTAGGTGAAATGCTTCTCGACAGGAATATAGAACTATATGGGACAAAATTAGAGGGGGAGCAAGTGCTCCCCCATATCAATAAGTATGCCAATATTATGGATGTGGATCTTCGGGATAAGGATAGAGTATATAGCATTATAGAGGATGCAAGGCCTGATTTGGTATTTCATTTGGCTGCCCAAAGTTCTGTTTCAGCTTCATGGAAAAGGCCGGATATTACAATGGAGATAAATATGGGGGGCACTATAAACCTTTTAGATGCCACGAGAGCAGTAAATCCTGCTGCCCGGGTACTTATAATAGGCTCTAGCGAGCAGTATGGGCGGATAAGGGCTGGAGATGTACCAATAGGAGAGGATATGCCTCAAAATCCTGTAAATCCCTATGCTGTAAGCAAGGCATCCCAGGAGATGCTAGGGAAGGTATATGCAGATGCCTATGATATGGACATAGTAATGGCAAGACCGTTTAATCATACAGGCCCAAGACAGCAGCCCATATTTGTAATACCTGATTTTGCTCATCGTATAGCACTTATGGAAAATAAGACTATGGATCCGGTATTGATGGTAGGCAACTTAGATGCAATACGGGATTTTTCCGATGTGCGGGATGTGGTGGAAGGTTATTTTTGTCTTATAACCAAAGGTAAAAGGGGAGAGGCATACAATATAGGATCGGGCAAGGGGTTTTCAATAAGGGAGATATTAAAAAAGCTTCTTGAGATGTCCAGCGTGGATATAGAGGTTGTTATGGACCAAAATCGTTTGAGACCGTCGGACACGCCTATTCTCATATGTGATAATACTAAGATAAAAACGCAGGTAGGATGGCAACCTAGGATACAGTTAGATAAGACTTTGTCTGATGTACTTGAATACTTCAGACAAAATATAGCGTGAGGTGATAGAAATGAAAGCAGTAGGACTTATAATGGCAGGCGGGAGTGGGACGCGGTTTTGGCCTATTTCAAGGAGACTTTATCCAAAGCAGGCTTTAAAGCTAATAGATGATCGTGAAATGATAAACCTTACAATAGATCGTTGTGTACCGTTTATTGAGAATAAAGATATGCACATAATAACCAATGAAGAGCAGAGGCCTCTCCTTACAGATCTGGTAAAGGGGAGACTTAATAAGGAGAATATATTTGCAGAGCCATGCCCAAGGAATACCGCACCATGCATACTCTATTCTATATTAAAGATAAAAAAGATATATGGTGATGTGGTGGTGTGCGTGCTCTCATCTGACCACTATATAAAGGATGAAAAAAGATTTCGTGAGATACTTAGGTATGCATCGGAGTATGCATATGAAAATAAAAAGATAGTTACTATGGGGATAGTTCCCACATTTCCAAGTACGGGATATGGATACATAAAGAAGGGTCAAAGGGCTGAATTTGAATCAAGCAGCATCTATCATGTGGATAAGTTCGTTGAAAAGCCCAATGAAGAGCTGGCAAAGACATATATGGATTCAGGTGAATATCTATGGAATAGCGGTATGTTTGTATTTAAGATATCCACAATGCTTGATAATTTTCAAAAATATCTCCCTGAGATGTATGGAGAGATGATGAAGATATATGACCATATGGGGGCGGGAGATGAAGATAAATATCTAAAAGATGTATTCCCCAAACTCGAAAAGATATCCATAGACTTTGGTATAATGGAAAAGGCAGATAATGTAGCCGTTATCCCCGGGGACTTTGGCTGGAGTGATGTAGGCACATGGGACTCCCTAGAGGATATATTAGAAGCCAATGAAGATGGCAATGTGGTACATGGAGATCATGTGGGGATAGATACAAAGAACTCTGTGGTATACAGTGAAGGCCAGCTAATTGCCACTATAGGGCTGGAGGATGTGGTAATAGTGAGTACTAAGGATAGCATACTGGTATGCAAGAAGGACAGGGTGCAGGATATAAAGGATCTGGTACAAAAGTTACAAAATGATGAAAGTTTCCAAAGGGTATTGTAATTTTTCTATGTGTTGGATATAATGATACTGTATTGTACATTATATCCATTTTTTTTGGCAGTATATGACATGGACGAGAATTGGAAAGACACCAAAGGGAAATGTCAGGCATTATGGAATAAGTTTGAATAGTGCATATTGCACAATGAAAATGAGGAAGATTTTGGCCAAAAAACTATTGACGCAAAAGCTAGATAGTGTATAATAAATAGTAAAGCATGGTTATATGTGCAATGCTTGGCCTTGTAGGTAGAAACTACATACAACGGAACACATTGGCGGCTTAAAATATGGCGGGGTAAGAGGAGTCGCAAACTTGATAGTTTGTGAAAGGGGTGGTGATTACAAAGAGGCTGAGGCACACAAAGCCTATTTGGTAATTCAAAGGAAGAGTTCCAATCTATATGCACAATCAATTAAACTACAAACTACTAAAAAAGGAGTGAATTTACTTGGTTAACAAGAAACGCGTTTCCAAAGTGTTAGTATTCGTGCTTTTGATAGGCACATTATTGAGCAGTGTAGCATTTGCTGCTGACACCAAAGATTATGTTATCGACAAGGATATCAAGATTTCAACTAAAGCACATATCCAGTCATTTGGTGATAGAGAATTTGAAACCGATGACAAGGGTGTTTTAGAATTCGGTACTACCGGTAAAGCAAAGAGGCTAGAAGAATTTGCACTTAAATTAGAAGGTGCTCCTAAAGATATGGCTATCGAGTATAGAGTTCATGGTCAATCTTATGGTGATATGCCTGCTGAGGCTGACAAGTGGATAAGAGGCGACAAAGAAATTGGCAGCAGAGGTAAAGCTAAGAGAATCGAAGGTATTCAGATTCGTTTAGTTAATACCGAGACTGGTAAAGCATACGAAGGTTACTCAGTAGAGTATCAGGTTCATATGCAATCCTTCGGTTGGGGTGTTAACAAGACTGATAAAGGTGACGTTTGGGCAAAAGACGGTGAGTTCGCAGGAACAAAAGGTCTATCAAAACGTCTAGAAGCTGTTCGTGTAAGAATTAAGAAGGAAGACGAACTAAAAGTTAAGTCAGTAAGTGCTATTACCTCTAAAAGCTTAAAAGTAGAATTTAACCGTGCTATTGATACAGAAGGAGTTACTTTCTCTGTAAAACGTGGCTCTGCGGTAGTTGTTTTAGATGTTACATTTAGTGAAGATAAAAAATCAGCTATACTTTCATCACCAACTCCACTAGTTGCTGGTGAATACACAGTTGTTGTAAATGGTGGGAAATTTGAAGAAGGTTCTAATTCTGCAACTGTAAAAGTTGAAGCAGAAAAAGAAACTTCATTAACAATCTTAACTGAGTCAGTTCAAAAAGTCGCTGATGCTAAAGTAGCGTTCGAAGTTAGAAACCAATATGGTGAAGTAATGAATGTAGTATCTAGTAACGTAGTCGCTACTGGTTATGACAAAACTGCTAAAGATTCAACTAACACTGCTGGACCTGTAACATTTAGCCCTGTCGCTGGTAAGACTCAATTCCAAGCTGACTTAACTGGTGCTTCAATTGGTGTTGGCGATGAAATCCTATTAACTCTTTCTTACAAAGGATTAACAGCTACTAAAACATTGAAAGTTGAAGAAGCTTCTGCTTTATCAACTTTACAATTGGCAGCTCCTTCACCACTACAAGGTAAACAACGTATAACTGTTGGTGAAACAATTGAGTTACCATACACAGCTAAAGACCAATATGGTGTAGACGTAAAATTACCTGCTACAGCTGCTAACGCTGATAGTGTCGATAACCAAGAAAGAATTGGTGACTATTTATTTACATCTTCAAATCCATCAGTAGTTGACGTTGATTCAATTACAATTGACTCTGAAGGAAAAGCATCATTCGTTGCTGCTGGATCAGGTACAACAAAAATCACTGCAGTTAACGTGAAAACAGGTGACGTTACGTCTGTTGATGTACAAGTTTCTGCTCCTGCAACTGAGGATTCAATCGTATTAACGGCTCCTACAAAACTAGTTGCTGCTGGTGAAAAAGTAAAAGTTCCATTTGTTGTATATGACCAATTTGGCGGAACAATTTCTACAGCAAACTTAAATACATCAAATATTACTTTAGCTTCTAGTAACACTAGTGTTGCAACTGTAGCTTGGAACGGAAAAGAGATTGAAATTACTGGCGTTGGTGCAGGAACTGCTGAGATTACTGCAACTATCGGTACAAAGGTAGCTAAATTCTCTATCGATATTCAAGAAGCTGCTCGTCCAGCAAAAATTACAGGAGTTAAAGATTTAGCTACTGTATTAACTGAAGGTTCAGTTTCAACAATCGACCCTTCTAAAGTAGTTGTAAAAGACCAATATGGTCGTGATTATAAATTAAAAAATAATGAAGGTATTGCTGTTTATGTAAAAGATGGCTCTGAAACTTCAGTAGATGTTCAACATACTGTTGGTGACGTAGCTGGTACTGCTCTTGCATCTGCTGGTGTAGTTACTGCTGATGGCACTACAAGTACTGTAACTCTTACTGGTAAGGCAACTGCTGGTACTGAAACTGTTGTTTTACAGCTTGTTTCTAATACAGGAGATGTATCAAATACTGCTATTGCTGGTGGCTCTTTTGAAGTACAAGTAACTACTAAAGCTCAAGCTGATGTCACTTCTTATGAAATTAAAGAAATTCCAACTTTATTTGCAGTAGGTGGTACTGATTATACTAGCAGCTATGCAAAAGCTATTGAAGTAGTTGCTAAAGATGCTTCTGGTAATGTTGTAGCTCTTCCTGCTTCAGCAGTTAAATCTGTAACGTTACTACTCAGGCATTCCCATTGAAGTCGCCCTGTGCTAATATGTAACCATGATCATTGACCTTCATATTATTAAAAAAGAGTAACTTTAATAAAGGGATATCGCCGATATCCCTCACTTCTAACA
>NZ_RXHQ01000021.1:0-40000 GCF_004138105.1 Xylanivirga thermophila
TCCCAGGAGGAATTTCATTAACCCTCCAAGTCCAGTTAATATTATACATGTTGTCAAGGTTCAGGCCAACAGGTGCTGGCAAATTGGCTAAGATATGGAGCCAAAAATGTATTTGATATTTAGATTAAATTGGTTTTGTTTGATGTGATTAACTATTAAATTTGCAGGTTTGATAGTGCTTTCATTCACTGATTAATACAATACTAATTATACAAGGAGGGATATAATGTCAAAAGATTTAACAACCTCGAAAATTGATAGACAAAATATTTTAAATAACGATTTAGCAATAAATGAAATCCAAAAAAAATCTCATTTAAAAGGTATTAATTTTGAAAATAAAATAATATTTACAAAAAGTATGGTTGCATTATTTTATGAGGTTGACGAAAGAACTATTGAAAGATACATATCATCATTCTCTGAAGAATTAAAGCTAAATGGTTATGAGATTTTAAGAGGAAAAAGATTAAAAGAATTTATTTCTGCTTACATCAAACAATTTGGTAGCGACATAAATGTCGGTACCAAAATTACTGTGCTAGGTATTTTTGATTTTAAGGCATTTTTAAATATTGGAATGTTATTAGCTGAGAGTGAAAAGGCAAGAATTTTACGTCAAATGATGCTAGATATAGTTATTGATTTAATAAATAAAAAAACGGGTGGATCGACTAAGTATATTAATCAAAGGGATAAAGATTTTATTTCTGCTTATCTACAGGAGGAAAATTACCGGAGACAATTTACAGATGCTTTGAAATATTATGTGGAAGACAACCGCTTTAAATATGCTCATTTTACTGACCTCATATATGTTAGTATATTTAAAGAAAAAGCTAAGGAATATAAAAAAATACTTGATTTAAAAGCTAGTGATAAAGTGCGTGATACTTTCTATAGTGAAATTCTAGACATTATTGCAGCATATGAATGTGGATTAGCTGATGCTATTAAGGAAGAATATATTAAGCAAGGACGCAAATTATCTTGTAGAGAAGTTGAAAGTATACTAGAGAAATTTGAAAATATGGCTTTATGGAAACCTTTAATTCATCGTGGTCGAATTAAAATGGCGAGCCGAGATATGGCTCTTCGAGATGCATTTCATTATCAACTATCAGAATATATTCAACCACTAGATAAAGAGGAATATGAAAAGTTTTTAGGTGCAGCAGGTGAAGAGTTAGAGCGTTTGATGCAAGAGAATAAAGATGTCTTGAAACGCTTAAAGGAGCGTGAATAAATGGAAGGGATTATTTATTTAACGCTCGATCAGGCAGTATCAACACATAAAAAAACTGTTCAGTATAGTGGCGGTGGGGCTTTAGGTCATTTTGATTTGGGTAGGCTAGATAGTGTTCTACAAAATATTCAAAATGATGATTATTATCCTACATTTGTAGACAAATTAACACATTTATTCTTTTGCACTTGTGAGTTCCATTGCTTTGAGGATGGAAATAAGCGTTTAGCGATTACTCTTTGTGCCCACTTTTTATTGTTAAACGGATATATGGCAGTTGCTAAGCGTTTTTTCGAAGTTACGGAGAATGTCAGTTATCATGTAGCGGCTGGAAAGATTAATAAAGACCTTCTACATAGAATTATGGAGGCTATTATGGATAATACATATGATACGGATGAGGAATTAAAACTTGATATTTATAATGCTATTCGTTAGGAGGTGTACATATGAGTTGGGAGTATTCTGAAAACATATTGGTGCAAAATAGTGCAGGAAACCTGCTTCAAGATGAATTGGGGTGGGATGTTCAGTTTGCTTATAATAAGGAAGTCCTTGGTAAGAATGGTACCTTTGGGCGTAAAAGCTATAAAGAAATTGTTCTTATCCGTTACCTTCGGAAAGCTCTGTTTGATAATAACGACTGGCTAACAGAAGAATACTGTGATTCCGCAATAAAGACACTCCTTGCTTATACGTCCTCTAGTAGCTTAATGCAGATTAATCGCGAAAAATATGGAATGCTTCGAGATGGCATTCCTATAAAAGTTAGGAAAGCTGACGGAGAGCAGGAGGATAGGCTGATCCGGGTATTTAATTTCTCTGAGCCTGAAAAGAACCATTTTCTTGCTATAAAGGAGATGAAGATTCATGGTGATTTATATCGTCGCAGAACCGATATTGTTGGCTTTGTGAATGGCATTCCACTGCTTTTTATAGAGTTGAAAAAGCAAAATGTAGATGTACAGGATGCCTACACCTGCAATTACACTGACTATTTAGATACCATTCCCCAGCTATTTCATTTCAATGCCTTTGTTATGTTGTCCAATGGCTTGGAATCCAAAGTAGGTACTTTGGGTAGTAAATACGAATTTTTTAATGATTGGAAACGTCTACATGAAGATGATAGCGGCTCTGTGGAGCTGGCAACCATGCTGAGAGGTATTTGTAATAAGAAAAACTTTATGGATTTATTTGAAAACTTTATACTTTTTGATACTTCTGGTGGTACAACGGCAAAAATCATGGCAAGAAACCATCAGTTCCTTGGTGTTAACGAAGCTGTTGAATCTTATAAGAATCGAAAACTGAACAATGGTAAGCTGGGTGTTTTCTGGCATACTCAGGGTAGTGGAAAAAGTTATTCCATGGTATTTCTTGCACAGAAAATCCGTCGAAAATTTGCAGGCTCCCCAACCTTTGTTATTCTGACAGATCGAGAAGAGTTGAATAAGCAAATTAGTGATACCTTTGAAGCTTGCGGCTTACTTGGTACCACTAAAGCAAAACAGTTTATTGCTACTAGTGGTGAAGATTTAATTCAGAAATTAAAAGGAAATCCAAGCTTTATCTTTACATTGATACATAAGTTTAATAAACCAGATGAACCACCAATTATTCCCAACCATGACATCATTGTCTTATCAGATGAAGCCCATCGTACACAGAATGGTATATTTGCTGATAATATGTGTACATTGCTTCCTACAGCTTCCCGTATAGGATTTACAGGTACACCGCTGTTCGCTTATGACAATATTACCGAAAGAACATTTGGCGGCTATGTTTCCATTTATGATTTCAAGCGTGCTGTAGATGATGGAGCGACGGTTCCTCTTTATTATGAGAATAGAGCCGATCTACTGGAGATAGATAATCCTGAAATTAATGATGAACTACTAGATGCAATAGAACAGGCTGATCTGGATGTTAATCAGCAGGCTAAACTAGAACAGGAACTAGCTAAGGACATACATGTCCTTACCAGTGAAAAACGTTTGGATACCATTGCAAAGGATTTTGTAGAGCATTACTCTGAGTTGTGGACAACGGGCAAAGCCATGTTTGTTTGTATCAATAAAGTAACTGCAGTTCGAATGTTTAATTTAGCTCAGAAATATTGGGAGCTAAAAATAAAAGAAATTGAATCTTCGCTATCTGGAGCCACACAGCAGGAATACATGGAAATCAGCCGTAGGCTAGAGTGGATGAAAAACACAGAAATGGCGGTTATTATCAGTCAGGAACAAAATGAAGTAGCTACTTTTGAAAAATGGGGACTGGATATTAAACCCCATCGCAGCAAAATGGAAAAACGAGAAATGGACAAGGAATTTAAGGATCCTGATAATCCATTTCGAATCGTATTTGTTTGCGCTATGTGGTTGACAGGGTTTGATGTGAAATGCCTTTCTACAATCTATTTGGATAAGCCATTAAAGGCACATACCTTAATGCAAACCATAGCACGAGCGAATCGTGTTTATGAGGGAAAAAGCAATGGCCTAATTGTTGATTATGTTGGTATTGTTAAAGCGTTGAGGAAGGCTTTGGCTGATTATACAAAAACTAAAGGCGGTACTGATGGATCTGATCCTGCTCCTGATAAAGCAGAGTTGATTGCTCGTATCATTGCATTAACCAATGATATCATCGAATACATGAAACAGCATGGTTTTAATTTGTCAGCTCTTCTTCAGGCAGTTGACTTTGACAAGTTGGCCTTGGTTCAAGAGGGAGCCAATGCCATGTGCGTTTCAGAGGAAGTGAAGAAACGTTTTGAAGTTATGGCTAGGGAATTATTCAAACTGTTTAAGTATGTCGAAAAACAAGAAGTCACAGATCAGTACCGAGCTTATAAAAATGCTATCAGTGCAGTTTATGACCAGATGCAGGAAAAAAGGAAGCATTCGGATAATACAGATTTAATGATTCAGCTGCACAATATAGTTAGTGAATATATCAATGTTGTTAAGCTACCAGAGCATGTAAACGAAGATGGTAGTGGATACTTAGTTGAAAGTCGCCGCTTTGATATTAGCCATATTGATTTCGAACGATTGCAGCAGGAATTTGCACGTGTTAAGAACAAGAATCTTCTTATGAAAGATTTACAGGAGCTTATCAATGACAGGTTGGATAATATGATGAAGCGCAACCCATCACGTATTAACTATTATGAACGATATCAGAAAATTATTGAGGAATATAATGCTGAACAGGACAAAGCTGCCATAGAGAAAACATTTATTGACTTAACTAACTTCGTGAATGATCTGGATGATGAGGAAAAAAGATACGTGCGGGAAGGATTTAGCAATGACGAAGAATTGGCTATGTACGATTTGCTTTTTAAGGACTCGCTTACTCCGGCAGAGATTAAAAAGGTTAAGAAGCTTGCCAAGGTATTGTTGGAACGAATCAAGGATAAAATCAGTGAATTGGATCATTGGACAGAAAAGGAAGAGACTAAGGCAGCAGTCGAGATACTTATCAGAGATACCCTATGGAGTGAACTACCTGCTAGTTACGATGATAGATTATTAAATGAATATCGCCGAAAGATTTATGAGTTTGTATATACTACTTATCCGGCGGCGTAGAAACATTAACGACGAGCGTTATAGGTGTATAAAGGAAAGCTGGTGAAGATATTGAAGATGTATGTTGGGATCACGGACTATGACTGGTTTAAAACTTTAAAGAAGGCAGATTGTGACGAAGTGAACTTTTGGAAACCTGGAGGAAAAACAAATTTCAAAGCTCTTGACGAAGGTGATTTGTTTTTATTTAAATTACATAGTCCACAAGATTATATTGTAGGCGGTGGATTTTTTCTGAAGTTCTCAATATTACCATCTTCATTAGCATGGGAAGCTTTTGGATTAGCTAATGGAGCTAGGAGTCTATTCGAGTTACATGACAGGATATATAAATATAGAAAGACAAATCGTATATCTGATCCGGATCCTCAGATTGGCTGTATTATATTATCGATGCCTTTTTATTTAGAAGAAGATGACTGGATCACTGTTCCGGACAATTGGAGCAAAAACATCGTACAAGGTAAGACGTACGATACTTCTGAACATTATGGTAAGCTGTTATATCAACAAATACAGGAAGTGTTATATAGCCAGAGATTCAATAAAAATCTACTGAGAGAAGACTCCGTAAATAGCCGATATGGTAAAGAACAGAAGATAAAACCAAGAATAGGGCAGGGTGCTTTCAAGATCCTTATTACTGATGCTTACCATAGAAGATGTGCAATAACTGGTGAAAAAACATTACCCGTATTAGAGGCAGCCCATATTAAACCATTTAGTCTTGATGGACCTCATGAAATTAATAATGGTCTACTACTTAGAAGAGATTTTCATACCTTGTTTGATCGGGGGTACATAACAATTGATAAAGAATTCAATGTTGAGGTAAGCCGCCGCATCAAGGAAGACTTTGGAAATGGTAAAGAGTACTATGCACACCATGGAAGTAAGTTGATAATTTTGCCGGGGAAAAAAGAACAACTTCCAGGTCCACACTATTTAGAATGGCATAATGAGAATATATATTTGGGATAAGTCATAGAACAAAGAAGGTATAAGCATTATTCATTTATTGAAAAGGGGGATGGTGTAAAATGGCTCAGATTAATGCCAACAAATTGATCGACTTTATTAAGCTGTACTTTCCAGAGGATGCGACTGAAATCTCTGATGCATTGGATTTACTAAGCCTTGCATTGGATGGACTGCTGAGTAGCACAAATACGACTATAGCAGAATTCCATAAGAATAAAGATTTTGACAAAGGAATGGAATTGTGGGAGTTTTCTAAATCGGTGGCAGAGATCCAAGAAGAAATTAATGAATATTCAACTTTGATAAGCATAGATGCTGAAATTGATGAAGAAGAGCCTGAAGAAGAACCAGATGAAATAGAAGAACAGAGAACCATACCAAATTATTCGGATTATGCAGTTGATTCTTCTATACCTCATACCCTTTATGAAGATTTCACCCATAAGAAGGCTGTTGCATTTTTATTTAATAATAATCGACATCCAGCAAAAGACTGGAAAGATGTGTTGCTGCAAACATGTGATTTGCTAGCAGAGATAGATGCTGCTAAGTTTTCAGAGTTTATTAATGACCCTGGCATGAGAGGAAGAAAGATTTCTTATTTCAGCAAAAAGCATGTTGATAGAAAAAATGCCAAAATGAAAAACATTGATATTTATGTCTGGACTAATTTGAGTGCAAACAGCATAAGAAATCTTATAAGGAAGCTGCTCAAGAAGTTTAATATAAAATTGACTAATTATTATGTTTATCTAAGAGCAGATTATACTCCATTACATAAAAATGAGAAGGTGAAAGATGAATTTGATACTATGCAATATGATTACAATAATGAGGACAAAATTGGGAAATTAGTCCGACAAACACTGAGGCAACTTTCAAATAGGCAATACCGATTTACTGATAAAGAATTAAACTCAATGTTGTCAAAGCAATGGTCAAAAGAAGTACTGAACATAGATTATCCACTTCTTAGAAAAGTTGAAGATGATAAAGATATTTCTGTTCAAATTAAGGATGGAATGTATGGCCGCTATTGGAAAGAGATTTTTGAATTTAACGGAATGAAGTTTTTGGCTACGAGCCAGTGGTATGAGCGACATAGAGAGCCTTTTACACGTTGGATAACAAATTTGCAGGATTAAAATCAGTATTATGACCTAATGTAAAAAACACCCTAATGGGTGTTTTTTAGTTGTATGCAAATAATGTTTATAAATTATGTCAAGGAGGTGATGCCTATGCTTGCGTTGGTATATGTATTCTAGCTTTAATAATAAAAATTAAGGAGGAAAACACATGATCGGTATCGAGCAATATCAAAAAATCCAGGAATACAAAGAACTTGGACTTGCCCAGACCAAGACTGCTAAAGCGCTGAGGATCACCTATACTTCTGTCAGTAAATACTGGAATATGAGCAAAGAGGATTATGCCAGGGAAGCTGAGCAGGAAAAGTATCATATGGATAATTATCGATAGTACATATTAGAGCAATTGAAAATATGCCCACAAATCCGAGATACCAATATTTATCTTAAATTAATTGAAGCCTTTCCTGATTTACAAGTTAAACGAGCTACTTTCTATCGCTATATGAAAGCTTTAAGGGAACAGCATGGGTATCAGCATACCAGTAAGCGGAAAATCTCGCCACGTGAAGTCTCGCCACCAGGATATGAAACTCAGGCTGATTTTGGTGAGTACAAACTTAAAGATATGTATGGACGAATTGTGAGGGTATATTCCTTTTGCATGGTTCTGAGTTATAGCAGAATGAAATTTGTTTACTTTTCACCGGATCCCTTCACGACCGAAACAGCCATAAAAGCTCATAACTATGCATTTCAATATTTTGGAGGAAGACCACAGACAATTCTATATGATCTTGATCGGGTCTATGTGGTTAGCGAAAATCTAGGTAATATTATATTTGTACCGGCTTTTGAAAAATATGTAAAGCGTATCGGCTACAGTGTTTCATTATGCAGGCCAAGAGATCCTCAGAGTAAAGGTAAGGTAGAAGAGGTAATTGGATATGTTAAGCAAAGTTTTCTGGAGGGGAGGGTATATGCCGGAATTGACAGTCTTAACAGTGCAGCTCTTGCATGGTTGGATAGAGAAGGCAACGGGAGAGTTCATACTGTGACTAAAAAAGTGCCGCGAGAAATGTTCATAGAAGAACAAAAACAGCTTTTTCATGTTAAACCATATTCAGAGGTATCAAGTACTGTAGCATCCTTTGATTCCAATGGAGTGGTCAGCTATAAAAGGAATCGTTATCAGATTGATGTCGGTGTGATGGATGCACATCAACGCATACGTATAGAGGATGATGGTGAAACACTTCTATTTTATGATACTGATACTAATGAATTATTAGCTAAGTATCCAGTAACAGAAGATACTGGGCAGATATTCAAACCTGAAGGAAATAATAACAGAAACAGGGTTTCTCATGATCTTATAAAACAATATTTTGCAGACCATGAAATAGCTCAGGAATTTATACGGCGGATGGAACAGGAACAACCAAAATATTTTAATAGCCATTGCATTCGCTTAAATCGCATGACGAAGTTTTATTCGATGGGGCAAATGCTTGATGGGATAAGATACTGCATTGAGACTGAACGCTGTAATGCCTATGAACTTTTGGCCTACATGATGTATAAGCATGGTGAGCAGATAGCGAAGAAGTTCTTACCAAATCAACAGTATTTCAACCATCTGACACGTAGCAAGGAGATAAGGAGGGAAATCGATGGCTGATATAACTGAAATCCGCGAGTTGGCTAAGAAGCTAAATCTATGGAATATTGCCAAGGGATATATTGATTTGAATGATGAGAAACTGTCCAACCTAGATTATCTTCAGATGATATTACAAAAAGAACTAGAGATACGAGCCAGACAAAAACAGATCAAGCTAAGAAGGGCAAGCAAACTTCCCAACAAGGTATTTGAACTATCGAATTTAAACAAAGGTTTGGAATGGCAGATAAAACAATTATCCCATCTAACGTGGCTCAATGAAGAACAAAACGTTATTCTGCTTGGTAAATGCGGGACAGGCAAAACTAGTCTTGCAGTTCATCTTGGAGAAACAGCGATCGACAATGGACATAAAACTTACTATGCATCCATTGACACTTTTGTATCTATTGTAGAGAACAAAGATATAAACCCAAAAGCAGGAGCAGCCTTCTCCTATATGCGGGAGTGCAACCTGATTATTATTGATGATGTATTTTATCTAGAACCAACCAGGTCAGAGCTGCAGGCTTTTTATCGAGCAGTTACTTTTCTTAATGAAACAAGAAGTATCATTTTTATTACCAATCGTGAAATATCTGCATGGTTAGGTGCAGTGGAAGACAAACATCTTTGTCAGACTCTGTTAGATAGAATAACAGCTAATTGTCAGATCATTCGTTTGACTGACAGATAAATTAAAATACTCACCTCTTTTCTAGAAAAGGGTTAATACTCAAATTTGAAAACTATGCCGATTAACGGCTTTATATAGATGCAAAAAATCTCACAAAAACTAAAGAATTGCTTAATTTTTGAGATTTTCTGCAGTTTCTGGGGTAGGGGGGCTAAATCTCTACAACTTTTTGCCCCGGAAACGGGCGTGGGGTAACGCGTGAAAATTCGCGGTTTCAAACAGGGTAATAGACCCATCAACGAAAAGAGGTGAGTGAATGGCCAAAGATGGAACAAATCGTGGCGGTGCCCGTATAGGCTCTGGTCAAAAAAAGAAACCACTTGCTGATAAAATTGCACAGGGTAATCCAGGTAAGAGAAAGCTAGAAATCATTGACTTCCAAAATACCGCTGATTTAAAGGGGCAGGAAATGCCAAAGCCAAGGGCCATGCTCTCAGCGGTGCAAAAGGACGGGAAAACCCTAGTAGCCAGCGAAATTTATGAAATTACTTGGAAATGGCTTGAGGAGCGAGGCTGTGCCCATTTGGTGCTTCCACAGCTTCTAGAACGATATGCCATGAGTGCGGCCAGATGGATACAGTGTGAGGAGGCGGTAACTGAGTTTGGCTTTCTTGCCAAGCATCCAACTACCGGCAATGCTATTCAAAGTCCTTATGTAGCTATGAGTCAGAACTTTATGAGTCAGACAAACAGATTGTGGATGGAGATTTATCAAATCGTTAAAGAGAATTGTGCTACAGAGTATTCTGGTTTAAACCCACAGGACGATGTGATGGAGCGACTGCTATCTGCCCGCAGAGGAAAATAAAGATGAGGAGATATATAATGAGTAAAAGATATTTAACAGCTGAAAGTGTATGTGCTGGACATCCTGATAAACTATGCGACATCATAGCAGATAGCATTTTAGAAGCATGTTTACGTAAAGACAAAGCATCACGTGTTGCTTGTGAGGTAATGGCAACCAAAGGGAAAATTATCGTGGCGGGCGAAATCTCCTGCAGCGAGAAAATAGACATCCGATACATTGTTAGGAATGTCCTTAAAGAGATTGGATACAACCCTCTTAAATTCTTGATTTATGTATTTGTACACAAACAAAGTGTAGATATTGCAACTGGCGTGGATACTGCACTGGAAGTAAGAAATGGGATAAACGAACAGTATGGTTCGATAGGTGCTGGAGACCAAGGAACTGTGTATGGCTATGCTACAAAGGAAACAGGAGAAATGCTTCCCCTACCCCTTGTACTATCTCACAGGATTGTAAAGAGACTGGATGATTGCCGAAAAGGGAAACTGATAAAAGGTATCCACCCAGATGGTAAAGCGCAGGTGACGGTGGAATATGAAGGAGACACTCCAGTGCGAATAAAGACTATTGTGATATCGGTACAGCATGATAAGAATAAAACACAGGAAGAACTAAAGACAGATATCCTTAACAATGTCCTATGGCAGTGCTTTGAGGACTTCCCATTTGATGATGAAACAGAAATTCTCATTAACCCCTCTGGTAGATTTGTCGAAGGTGGTCCCGCTGCCGATACAGGCTTAACTGGTAGAAAAATTATGGTTGATACCTATGGAGGACTTGCATCCCATGGAGGTGGCGCACTTAGTGGTAAAGACCCCACCAAAGTTGACCGAAGCGGTGCCTATATGGCTCGGTACATTGCAAAGCATATCGTCTGGTGTGGATATGCAAAGAGATGTGAAGTTAGTATATCCTATGCCATTGGTAAGGCAAATCCTGTAGCCTTTTATGTAAATACCCTTGGCACAGGTATTGTTTCTGACGAAATATTAACTCTTGCTGCACAGGAAGTTTTCAATTTAAGACCTGCAGCCATTATTGAAAATCTACGTCTTAGAAATGTGATTTACTCTGACACCGCGGCTTATGGTCACTTTAATAGTTGTCTATTCCCGTGGGAGGATGTAAATAAGTACAGTGAATTTAGAAAGGCGGTGGAAAAGTATGTTGATAGAGAAGATAAAAACTAAACAACTCATCCCCGCTGAATATAACCCAAGGAAGGATTTAAAACCGGGTGATCCGGAATATGAGAAACTTAAACGCTCCCTTGAGGAGTTTGGATATGTAGAACCCGTAATATGGAATAAGACCACAGGCAGAGTCATCGGAGGCCATCAACGTTTGAAAATCCTGCTGAGTATGGGCATGGATGAGATAGAATGCGTAGTTGTTGAAATGGATGAGCAAAAGGAGAAGGCGCTGAACATTGCACTAAATAAAATAAGTGGTGATTGGGATAAAGACAAATTAGCACTTCTCATCACGGACTTAAATGCTTCAGACTTTGATGTGTCTTTGACAGGTTTTGACCCGGGAGAGTTGGAGGATCTTTTTAAGGATTCCCTTAAGGATAACATAAAAGAAGATGATTTCGATGTAGACAGCGAGCTGAAAAAGCCCGCTGTTTCGCATTTAGGGGATATTTGGCTACTTGGGCAGCATCGATTAGTCTGCGGAGACAGTACAAAGAAAGACACCTTTAATGTCTTGATGGATGGGAAAACTGCTAATTTGGTAGTTACGGACCCTCCATATAATGTTAACTATGAAGGGACTGCTGGAAAAATCAAAAATGACAATATGGCTAACGAAGCGTTCTACGATTTCCTGCTTGCAGCATTTCAGAACACCGAAGCAGTAATGGCGAAGGACGCTTCTATTTATGTATTCCATGCGGATACCGAAGGACTCAATTTTAGAAGAGCATTCTCTGATGCGGGGTTTTATCTTTCCGGTACTTGTATATGGAAAAAGCAGTCCCTTGTTCTCGGTCGCTCCCCTTATCAGTGGCAGCATGAACCTATTCTCTTTGGGTGGAAAAAGAAAGGTAAGCATAACTGGTATTCCGATAGAAAGCAGACCACCATCTGGGAGTTTGAGAAACCGAAGAAAAACAGTGATCATCCTACGATGAAGCCAGTTGCACTTGTGGCCTACCCTATTTTGAATTCAAGCCTTTCTAATTGTATCGTGCTTGATCCTTTTGGTGGTTCAGGAAGCACACTGATTGCCTGTGAGCAGACAGATAGAATCTGCTACACCATTGAACTGGATGAAAAGTACTGTGATGTTATTGTGAAAAGGTATATTGAGCAAGTTGGAAACTCAGACGGTGTGTTTCTTTTAAGAGATGGTTCGAAAATAAGATATTGTGACCTGCCAGACGTTGCTACCGCCGATTAATGGAACAGTATTTTCTACAGAAAGATGCTCTAAATGACTTGATATTAACAGCCTTTAGAGTGATATATGTATGTACCGAAAATAGAAAGGCGGTATGAAAAATGCAGATAAACTATAATGTCACAGGAGCAAAAAGAAAAGAGTTAGTCAACGCAATAAGCCAAAAACTGAATGCTCCTGCAAGATATCTTGGAGCACCTACATTTGCATATGAGGTGGCAGACTACAACATTGACAAAAACGGGGTAGTCAGAGGACCAGATAATTCTGAACTGGTTAATGATCTATTAGGCCTTCATAACTTTAAGGCGGTTACAGCAGAATATGACACACCACTTCCAGAAGCAGAGCCTGTTCCTGAAAATATTCAAGTTCCCAATGAAGCGGCTCTTGGGGGTAGGGAAAGTCCAAATAGTGATTACGAAGAACCTCCCGTATACAGCAAATCAAATGAAACCGAAGAAGCTATTAGTTTGATTATTCAAATGCCGAAGGAGGGTTTTAGCGAAACCGCACTTGACAACCTAAAAGGATTGGTAGAAAGCAAAGAAACCCTTATAAAGAAAGCACTTGATACTGACTCTATTCCCATTATCGTAAATGAGGACTATGTAACCTTCCCTTGGTTCCAAAGTGAGTGTTCCGCAGAGGAGGTTAAGGCTTATACCCACTTTGTAACAGCACTTTGTAAAATGGCAAAGAAGCAGACCCGCGTCAACTCGACCGAGAAATTAGTGGAGAATGAAAAGTACGCTTTCCGTTGTTTCCTTCTAAGACTTGGCTTTATCGGGCCAGAATACAAAACGGAACGAAAAATTCTCCTCTCCAAACTGTCGGGTAGCTCTGCCTTCAAAAGCGGAAGTGCCAAGCATGAGGAGGTGAGTGAATAATGAAAATCATTCACCCAGAAATGCTAAAGCAACTTAGAAGTTATTACACTCCAGGAACTCGTGTAATGCTACTTAAGATGAATGACCCTTATACCAAGCTTCAGCCTGGAGATAAAGGTACGGTTACTAGTGTTGATGATATGGGAACCATCCACGTCAGTTGGGATTCAGGCAGCTCCCTTGGAGTGGTCTTTGGAGAGGATTTATGCAAGAAAATTGAAGAGTAAACAAACACATTTTAAGCCCAATATGGCAGTAAATATGTAGATTTATATTGCAGAATTGTCTTGCTATATAAGCCTTTTAGAGTGATATATGTACATGCCGAAAGGACAAACACACTTTAAAAGGAGCGAGACACGATGTTAAGTGCAAAATTCGGGATTGAGATTGAATTTACCGGGATTACAAGGGAAAGGGCGGCTAGAGTCGCTGCAGAGTTTTTGCAAGGCATTTACAGTGAAGGCGGGACATACTACGACACCAAGAAGGTAAAAACTCCAGATGGTCGAGTGTGGAAGTTTTTGTACGATGGGAGCATCAATTGCCAAAGAAAAGAAGGTAGAAGAAAAGTAGCTGCAGGTAGAGATTATAGCGTTGAGCTGGTTAGCCCAATCCTAACCTACCGGGTGGACATTGAAATTTTGCAGGAGCTAGTAAGAAAGCTTCGCAAAGCTGGAGCCTTTACAAATACATCATGCGGAATTCACATTCATCTAGACGGTGCTGAACATACCCCACGAAGCATTCGAAACTTTGTAAATATCATTGCAAGCAAAAATGACTTATTTTATAAAGCACTTCAGATTGCACCGCAGAGAATGAATTACTGCAAAAAGATGGACAGCATTTTGGTTGAGAAGATGAACCATAAAAAGCCTAAAACGATGAGACAAATTGAGGACATTTGGTACGAAGGTTACAGCGAGAGTAGAAGCACTCATTACCACAACAGCCGCTACCATTTCCTCAACCTTCACAGCTTTTTTACCGGAAACCATACAGTTGAACTTAGAGGATTTAATAGCGAACTTCATGCAGGAAAGATAAGAAGCTACATTGTTCTAGCACTTGCCATCAACCACCAAGCCTTAACGCAAAAGTGTGCATCAGCAAAGAAACCGCAGGTGGAAAACGAGAAATTTGCCATGAGAAGTTACCTAAACCGGATTGGTTTCATTGGAGATGAATTTGCAAACTGCAGAGAGCATTTGACAGCAGCACTTTCGGGTTCAGCTGCATGGCGGTTTCGGGCGGCCTGAGCTGCCCCTAACCCACAAAGCTAAGAAGGAGGATTACAATGAAGAATAAATTATATCTTGCCTATGGCTCCAACCTTAACCTAAAACAAATGGCCAACAGATGCCCCACAGCGAAGGTGGTAGGAGCAAGCCAAATCAATGACCACCGTCTATTATTTAGAGGGGTACACGCGGGTGCTGTGGCGACAATCGAGCCTTTTGAGGGTGGCAACGTACCAGTTTTAGTGTGGGAGATTACACCGATCGATGAAGCGGCACTTGACCGTTACGAGGGATGGCCGTTCCTTTATCGAAAGGAAACAATAAAAGTGAAGTTGGGAAGCAAAACCGTCAAGGCGATGGTCTACATCATGAATGATGGTAGACCGCTTGGACAGCCGAGTTGTTATTATTACAGTACAATTTTAGAAGGCTATAAGAGTGCGGGCTTCGATGTGGAAATCCTGCGCAAAGCGACAACCGATTCAGTAGAATCGGAGGAGGTAGCCAATGAATGAGATAATTAAGCAACAAATCCTTTCCATCCGAGAAAGTGGAGTCACAAATATGTTTGATGTGGACCGAGTACAGTATGAGGCAAATGAACGAGGGTTTTATGAATTGGTAGTCTATTTAATAGACCATAAAGCGGAATATGCTCATTTCATACTGACGGGGGAAGTGGATGAAAATAAGTAAATAAAACTAAAACAGGATAAGGAGAAGAGCTTCATCTATAGGATTGAGGCTCTTTTCTTTTGTCCTTTTTCATAAAGGGGCGGTGTTTATGCGGAAACTGAAGAAATATAAGCCGACCGCCTTTATAGCTGATGGGTCATATTACGATAAGGATGCTGCTGATTACGCTGTAGCTTTTATCGAAGCACTCTCCCATACGAAAGGTTTATGGGCAGGTAAGCCTTTTGAACTTATCGATTGGCAGGAGCAAATAATCCGTGATTTATTCGGAATTTTAAAGCCAGATGGATATCGGCAGTTTAACACTGCTTATGTAGAGATACCTAAAAAGATGGGAAAAAGCGAGCTTGCCGCAGCAATCGCACTTCTCCTTACATGTGGAGATGGTGAAGAACGGGCGGAGGTGTATGGTTGTGCCGCCGACCGCCAGCAGGCATCAATTGTATTTGAAGTAGCAGCCGATATGGTGCGGATGTGTCCAGCGCTGAATAAACGAGTGAAGTTGCTGGCTTCAACTAAACGACTGGTGTACCTGCCGACCAACAGCTTTTATCAGGTATTGTCGGCTGAAGCCTACTCAAAACACGGCTTCAATATACATGGTGTTGTTTTTGATGAACTTCATACTCAGCCAAATAGGAAACTATTTGATGTTATGACAAAAGGGTCTGGTGATGCGAGGACCCAACCACTATATTTTCTTATCACCACTGCAGGGACGGATACTCAGAGTATTTGCTATGAAACACACCAAAAAGCGGTTGATATTATTGAGGGCAGAAAATACGATCCTACTTTTTATCCCGTAATCTACGGTGCCAAAGAAGAGGATGATTGGACTGATCCTAAAGTATGGAAGAAAGCAAATCCAAGCTTAGGAATTACAGTAAGTATCGATAAAGTTAGAGCAGCTTGTGAAAGCGCAAAGCAGAACCCTGCTGAGGAAAATAGCTTTCGACAACTGCGCCTGAACCAGTGGGTTAAGCAATCTGTCCGTTGGATGCCAATGGCAAAATGGGATGCCTGTGCATTTCCAGTTATTCCAGAAAGTCTTGAAGGGCGGGTATGTTATGGAGGGCTTGACCTATCTTCTACAACAGACATTACAGCCTTTGTGTTGGTGTTCCCACCGGAGGATGAAACAGATAAGTACATTGTTCTTCCGTATTTTTGGATGCCAGAGGACAACATTGACCTCCGAGTCCGAAGGGACCATGTCCAATACGATCTTTGGGAGAAGCAAGGTTATATTCTAACCACAGAAGGAAATGTAGTGCATTACGGCTACATTGAGCGGTTTATTGAGGAACTTGGAGAAAAGTATAACATTCGAGAAATTGCTTTTGACCGTTGGGGAGCTGTTCAAATGGTTCAGAACCTTGAAGGATTAGGCTTTACTGTCGTTCCTTTCGGTCAAGGCTTTAAAGATATGTCACCACCAACCAAAGAACTGATGAAATTGACATTAGAAGAAAGAATAGCACACGGTGGGCATCCAGTGCTTCGTTGGATGATGGACAACATCTTTATAAAAACTGATCCGGCAGGTAACGTGAAGCCGGACAAGGAAAAAAGCACAGAAAAAATAGATGGCGCGGTGGCGACCATTATGGCACTCGACCGTGCCATCCGTTGTGGCTCAGGTAATAGTGGAGATTCGGTGTATGACGAGAGAGGTTTGATTATCTTTTAATTTCTGTGCTTTATTATACCCGGCACAAAATAAAATTATTTTCTAGATATACTTGACTATCACCTTGGGTGTTGGCTTATGATTTAAACGAGGTGATAAACATGTTAATTAATGAAGTTAGTAAACTTACAGGGTTAACAAAAAAAGCAATTGAATATTATATAGAACGGGGCTTAGTATCGCCCTCCACTTTAAATAACGGGTATAGGGATTTCAGCCAAGAAGATGTTGAGCAACTGAAGAAGATTGCTATTCTTAGAAAACTAGGGATAAGTACGGATGACATAAATATAGTATTGTCAGATGAATCAAGAAACACCTTGCAAACTTTATCTGTACAAAAAGAGCTGGATATTCAAAGAGAAAGTGCAAAAAAATCAATTCTTGATAAATTAAGCAGTGGTAAAAGTTATTCTGAAATCAGTGCAGAATTGGAGCTGATTGAAAACAGTAAAACAATTATAGAAAAACTTTTAGAGGCCTTTCCAGGGTATTATGGTAGATTTATTTGTCTACACTTTGCGCGGTTTTTGAACGAACCTATCAAAACAGTGAGCCAACAAGTAGCTTATGACAAAGTAATTTCTTTTTTGGATAATTCACCATCATTTAATTTACCAGACGATTTACAGGAGTATTTAATTGAAAATACTAAGGATATTGGTACATTACAAATTAAAGAAATGATTGACGAAACTAAGAAATCTATTGAGAACCCAGATGATTTTCTTTCAAATAACAAAGAAATACTGGAGCAATATTTGGCATATAAAAAGTCGGAGGAATATTTAGAATCACCTGCGAACAAAATTATGGTGTATATGAAAGAGTTTAATAGTACAAGTGGATATAATGAAGTGTTTATTCCGGCATTAAAAGAGTTAAGCCCTTCCTATGCCGAATATTATAAACAGCTGGAAATAGCAAATAAAAAATTGATAGCTCAATATCCAGAAATTGAAAAATTAAATAAATGAAGGAGTCAAATATAAACATAGTTACATCTATTTAAGCATCTCTGACGAGGTGCTTTTTGTCATGCACTTTTTTAAGGAGAGTGATGCATATGAGATTATTTTCGAATATTTTTAAAGCTCGCGACAAACCGCAAAACCGTGTGGGTAGCGCATTTTCCTTCCTATTCGGCGGTACATCATCTGGCAAAACAGTAAATGAGCGTACTGCAATGCAAGCAACAGCGGTGTATGCCTGCGTAAGAATACTAGCTGAAGCTATTGCTGGACTGCCACTACATGTATATAGATATCGTTCTGATGGAGGTAAAGAAAAGATTCCTTTCCACCCTTTGTATTACCTTCTTCATGATGAACCAAATCCAGAGATGACTTCATTTGTGTTTCGAGAAACACTGATGAGTCATCTTTTACTTTGGGGTAATGCTTATGCACAGATAGTTCGAAATGGTCGTGGCCAGGCAATTGCGCTTTATCCCCTACTTCCTAACAAGATGGAAGTAAGTCGAGCATCAAATGGTGAGCTGGTTTATACCTACTACCGGGATACAGACGAAAGTGGCCTGAATCCAAAGGGTGGCTATGTCACACTTCGCAAAGATGATGTACTTCACATACCAGGCTTAGGCTTTGATGGACTCATTGGCTATAGCCCTATTGCTATGGCGAAAAATGCAATCGGTATGTCACTTGCTACCGAAGAATACGGTGCGGCATTCTTTGCTAATGGAGCCAATCCCGGCGGTGTGCTGGAGCACCCGGGAGTAATTAAAGACATACAGAGAGTCAAGGACAGCTGGAATAGTGCTTACCAAGGCACAGCTAAGGCACATAAAATCGCTGTATTGGAAGAGGGCATGAAGTTTCAAGCCATCGGTATACCTCCAGAACAGGCTCAGTTTTTAGAAACACGGAAATTTCAAATCAATGAGATTGCAAGGATTTTCCGTGTGCCTCCCCATATGGTGGGAGATCTTGAGAAATCTAGCTTCTCCAATATCGAGCAGCAGTCTTTGGAGTTTGTAAAATACACTCTCGATCCGTGGGTGGTGAGATGGGAGCAAAGTCTCCAGCAATCGCTTATTTTGCCTTCTGAGAAAACATCAGTATTCATCAAGTTCAACTTAGATGGTCTGCTTCGCGGCGATTATCAAAGCCGAATGAATGGCTATGCTATTGGGCGACAAAATGGCTGGATGTCAGCTAATGATATCCGTGAATTGGAGGACATGAACCGTATCCCAGCTGAGGAAGGTGGCGATTTATATCTGGTTAACGGAAATATGACGAAATTGGCTGACGCAGGAGCGTTTGCCAAAACCGAAGGAGGTCAGTAAATGAAGAAGTTCTGGAATTGGGTGCGAGATTCTGATGAAGGGCGCACTCTCTATTTAAATGGAGTGATATCCGAAGAAACGTGGTGGGGTGATGAGGTCACACCTAAGATGTTCAAAGATGAACTGCTGGCTGGCACTGGTGATATTACAGTGTGGATTAACTCTCCTGGCGGGGATGTGTTTGCAGCAGCTCAGATTTACAACATGCTTATGGACTATACAGGAAAGGTCACTGTAAAAATTGACGGGCTTGCGGCAAGTGCAGCTTCTGTTATTGCAATGGCGGGTGGAGATGTATATATGTCGCCGGTATCCATGATTATGATTCATAACCCTTCGACCATTGCCATCGGTGATAGCGAGGAAATGCTGCGAGCTAAAGCTCTATTAGATGAGGTTAAGGAAAGTATTATTAATGCCTATGAGTTAAAGACCGGTCTTTCCCGAACAAAGCTTTCTCATCTGATGGATGCAGAGTCATGGATGAATGCAAATAAAGCCATCGAACTGGGTTTTACAGATAAGATCATGTTTATGGAAAATGAAACACCGGATTTGGCAGATAGCCTTATCTTTAGCAGGATGGCGGTTACTAACTCACTTATTAGCAAACTACCCAAAAAACAAAAACAAAAGACAGGTACACCTATAGAGTCGCTGGATAAGCGGCTTTCTTTAATTTCTCACTAATTTAAAGGAGGAAAATAACAATGAGTAAAATTCTTGAATTGCGCGAGAAACGCGCTAAGGTTTGGGATGCGGCGAAGGCATTCCTTGATTCAAAACGTGGCGGTGATGGATTGTTATCCGCAGAGGACACACAAACCTATGAAAAGATGGAAGCTGAAGTTGTTGCACTTGGTAAGGAAATAGAACGTTTGGAACGTCAGGCGGTTATTGACTTAGAACTTTCCAAAGCCACTAGTAGCCCTATTACAAACACACCGTCCAAACATGCTGAAGATAAGACAGGACGTGCGTCTGCAGAGTACAAGAAAGCATTCTGGAATGCTATGCGTACTCGTGCAGGGGAAGGCCTTGATGTAAACGTAAGAAATGCCCTTCAAATCGGTACAGACTCCGAAGGTGGTTATCTTGTGCCTGACGAGTTTGAACGTACCTTAGTAGAGGCTCTTGAGGAAGAGAACATTTTCCGTTCACTGGCCAATGTTATCAATACATCTTCTGGCGATAGGAAAATTCCTGTTGTAGCTACAAAAGGTACTGCTTCCTGGGTGGATGAAGAAGGCACTATCCCAGATAGCGATGATAGTTTCGGACAGGTTTCTATAGGAGCTTACAAACTCGCTACCATGATCAAAGTTTCCGAGGAACTTCTCAACGATTCTGTGTTCAATCTTGAAGCCTACATCTCTAAGGAGTTTGCAAGACGTATCGGTAACAAAGAGGAAGAGGCGTTCTTTACCGGTGATGGATCTGGGAAGCCGACAGGTATCCTTGCTTCTACAGGTGGTGCCCAAATTGGTGTGACTACTGCAGGTGCTACGGCAATTACTATGGACGAGGTACTTGATCTGTTCTATTCACTAAAGGCACCTTACCGTAATAAGGCTGTATTCGTTATGAACGACGCCACTGTAAAAGCAATCCGTAAACTAAAGGATGGTCAAGGACAGTACCTATGGCAACCTTCCTTACAGGCAGGTACACCGGATACTATCCTCAATCGACCATTGTATACTTCTGCATATATGCCAACTATTGCTGCAGCTGCAAAGAGTATCGCATTTGGTGATTTTAGTTATTACTGGGTAGCTGATCGTCAGGGTCGTGTATTTAAGAGACTTAATGAACTTTATGCTGTTACTGGCCAAGTAGGCTTTGTTGCTACTCAGCGTGTGGATGGAAAATTAATTCTCCCTGAAGCCATAAAAGTACTTCAGCAGAAAGCTTAATGGAGGTGCGTTATGAGCTATAACACTAAGAATTATACCGAACAAGGCGGAGAAAAAACTGTTATAGGCGGAACACTTGAAATCAAGGAAGGAGCCTCGGTAACGGGGCTCTCCGCCGATCCGCTTCTCGTGGCAACAGAGGAGACTCTCGGTGGTGTAATGGCCGCAGCTGCTGATGAGGGTGATACTGTCGAAATCAAAATTGGTGAAGATGGTAAACTGTATGCTCCAACATACCCTACCGATGCTACGGAGTCAGTCTCTGGGCTGGTAAAAATGGCTGCTAATCAAGCCGACAGCATAGCCGAGGATACAGCCACTCTTGTCACGGATTTTAATGCTCTGCTCGCTAAACTAAAAGCGGCTGGGTTAATGGCAGCAGACGAAGAATGACCGGAAGGAGGCGGACGGCATGACAACTGATAATCTTCTCCCTAAAGTAAAAGCAAATCTGATCCTGACGCATGACGCAGACGATGGACTTCTGCTGCATTACATCAAAGCCGCCGTCTCTTATGCGGAAAGTTATCAGCATGTTGCTGAGGGTTATTACACTGAAAACATCATGCCCCCAACTACTGAACAGGCAGTAATCATGCTGTCGAGTCATTTCTACGAAAGCAGAGATGGCTCGACAGCTGGTTTCTTCGCCGATAGCGTACAGGCGGGGCAGCAGGTTTGGAACACGGTGAACCTACTTCTTAGGCTAGACCGGGATTGGAAGGTGTAAATTATGAGTTTTGGAAAGATGAACACCTTTATTGATATCATCAGTACAGAGCCTATTAAAGACAAGGATGGTTTCGCTGCTATAGGCGATAACATACTTGCCAGTGTACGTGCCTACAAGGAAGATCGGCATGGCAGTGAGCGGTGGGCGAATAGGGCATCATTTTCTTCTGCAACTTCCCTATTTAGGTTTAGAAAAATTTCTGACCTTAGGGTGACCAGTGAAATGGTCATCGTTTGTGATGATGGCAGATATCAGATTTTAAGTGTTGATGATGTTAGAAACCGAGGCATGTATGTCGAGGTTTTAGCAGAAAAGATAGAACCAACCGTGAGGTGATGGATATGGCAAAAGTGAATATAAAGATGCCAGAAGAATTCCTTTTAAAGGTATCCCAGTTAGCTGACCAGACCGATGTAATTCTTCCTAAGGTTCTGGAAGTTGGCGGTGAAGTGGTACTGGATAAAGTTAAGGGAAATTTAAGTAAAGTGATTGGTAAGAATACAAAATATCCATCCAAAAGCACTGGGGAGCTACTATCTTCACTAGGACTTTCAAGTGCAAAGCAAGATAGAAACGGAAACTTCAATGTCAAAGTTGGCTTTGCCGAGCCGCGTTCTGATGGTGAGAGCAATGCTAAAATTGCCACAATCATTGAATATGGCAAACATGGTCAGCCTGCAAAACCCTTCCTAAAGCCTGCGAGAACTGCATCTAGGAAATCTTGCATCAATGCGATGATCGCCAAGCTAGAGGAGGAGATTGATAAAATATGAATATCTTAGAGGAGTTAAATACACTTCTGACAGCAATACCTATCCCCGTAGAAACCGGGGTTTTTTCAGGTTTGGCACCGGATGAGTACGTGGTGATACTCCCACTTTCGGATGTTTTTGAAGTTCATGCGGATAACCGACCTGGCTTTGATGTGCAGGAAGCACGGATATCACTATTTTCCAAGAGCAACTACTTAGAGCGGAAGAGACAGATTACAACGGCTTTGTTAAACGATGATTTTACAGTGACTGAGCGTAGGTATATTGGTCACGAGGATGATACTGGATATCATCATTACGCCATCGACGTGGCGAAAAACTATGGAATGGAGGAATAACATATGGCAACTATCGGTTTGGATAAACTGTACTATGCAAAAATAACCGAGGACTCAAATGGCGAGGAAACCTATGGTGTGCCTTCGGTACTCGCAAAAGCCATTACCGCCGAACTTTCGGTAGAATTGGTGGAAGCAATTCTGTATGCCGATGATGGTGCTGCCGAGGTTGTGAAGGACTTTAACAGCGGTACACTCACTCTCGGTGTAGATGACATTGGCCCGACAGTAGCAGCAGATCTAACTGGTGCGTCTACCGACGACAATGGGGTATTAATTTCTGCAAGTGAGAGTGTAGGTACACCTGTTGCAGTGGGGTTTCGTGCGCAAAAGGCCAATGGAACATACCGATATTTTTGGTTGTATCGTGTTAAGTTTGGACTACCAGCAACCAACTTACAGACAAAGGCGGATTCCATTACCTTTTCTACACCTACTATTGAAGGAACAGTTATGCGTAGGAACAAGCTGGATGGGTTGGGCAAGCACCCCTGGAAAGCAGAAGTCACAGAAGGCGACCCCGGTGTTTCATCGTCCACCATAACAGGCTGGTTCACTGAAGTTTATGAACCCGTATATACACCTGAACCATAGGAGGAGAAATGATGGATAATGAGAGAAGTGCTGCAATCAAAATAGGTGACAAAGAGTATGAACTGGTTTTAACTACACGTGCAACAAAGGCAATTGCTGGTCGTTACGGTGGTCTTGAAAATCTTGGAGAAAAACTGATGAAATCAGAAAACTTTGAGATGGCACTGGACGAGATAGTTTGGTTAATCACACTGCTTGCAAACCAGTCCATTTTAATTCGTAATCTTAAGAATATGAACGCACCAGAAGAATTGTTGACAGAGGAAGAAGTGGAGCTTCTTACCTCACCGCTTGATTTGGCGGAATATAAAAGTGCAATCACCGAAGCAATGTTCAAAGGTGCAAAGCGCAACGTGGAAAGTGAGGAAGAAACTCCAAAAAACATGGAAGTCGGGTAACGGACGCTGAAGTCTTTACCCGACTTTATTATTATGGAACAGTTCAGATGGGCATGGACGCAGAGGAATTCTGGCTTATGCCAATTGGACTGTTTTTTGATTTATGGGCTTGCCACAAGCAATGGCATGGGATCGAAAAGCCGAAGAAAACTCGAACGATTGATGATATTATCCCACCAGGCATATAAAGCACATTATTTTCTTATTAGATATTGACTTAATGTAACACATGTGATACATTAAGTTCAAGAAGTGATTTAATGTAACATATATGTGTCATTAAATTGATATTGAAAGGAGAATTATGATGGGTATTAAAGAAGAATTTATGAAAAAGACTAAGATGCTTGATGTCCATAATGGTAAAAATGGAGTTGAAGAGGTTATGGATTATTTGGTTGATCCAGCAACCGTGTTCAAAATGATAATTGCATCAGAGATGGAATTACCCGTATTAACATTAATAGCAAAGGATTTAGAAAAGAAGTTTGATGAAAATTCTAATTTTCCTGTTGTTGTTACTGATGATAACCAAAATACAACTGCCAGACAGAATGTGGGACGAATGATTAAATTCATTATGGCACAATACGGATATACACCAGTTGATGGAGGATTATCAGAACGAGCGAGAATACCTGCTATATCAGGTTCAAAGTATTTTTCTACAAGCGGCATCTATAAAAAAACAGATGAAGCTAAATATCAAATTGAGATAATATCTAGAAAAATTGAGTAACAGTAATAGCTCTAAACAGAATTATAGATTCATGCAGTTAATCTTGTATTAACAATAGATTGGCACTTATGGAATTTATCCTTAAGCAAATTAAAGGAAAAAATAATAACTAGTATTATATTATGGAGCAATCAGAAGATTGCTCCTTTTTCATGTATGCATTTTAAAGTAGGGAGGTGAAGGTATGGCGGACAATTTTGGATTGAAAATAGGCGTCGAGGGCGAGCGTGAGTTTAAGAACGCCCTACGAGATATCAATCAGTCCTTTAAGGTGCTGGGCAGTGAAATGGCACTTGTGACCAGCCAGTTTGATAAAAACGATAAATCTATCCAGTCGGTCACTGCTCGTAATGCGGTTTTGAATAAAGAAATCGACGCACAGAAAGAAAAGATTTCAACCCTTAAGGCCGCTCTTGATAATGCCACCTCCTCTTTCGGTGAAAATGACCGCCGCACTCAAAACTGGCAGATTCAGCTGAACAGAGCTCAGGCAGAACTCAATAATATGGAGCGTGAACTTCAGCAGTCTGCGGTTGAAGCAGATAATCTCGGTGAAGAGTTAGACAACTCAGGCAAAAGTGCGGAAGATTCTGGAGGTAAATTTGAAAAGCTTGGTGGTATACTCAAGGGCATCGGTGTGGCTATGGGCACAGTTGCAGTTGCTGCTGGAGCTGCTGCTATAAAATTGGGTAAAGAGGTAGTTACCCAGTTTGGAGAATTGGAACAAAACCTAGGTGGCTCAGAAGCAGTCTTTGGAGCGTATGCTGCTTCAATTCAAAAAACCGGTGAAGAAGCCTATAGAAATCTCGGAATTTCCCAAAGTGAGTATTTGGCAACGGCTAATAAAATGGGTGCATTGTTCCAAGGCTCTGGCATTGAACAGCGAAAAAGTCTTGAATTGACAGAAAAAGCGATGCAACGTGCAGCAGATATGGCATCCGTTATGGGTATAGATATGTCCGCTGCCATGGAAGCGGTTACGGGAGCGGCAAAAGGCAACTTTACCATGATGGATAACTTAGGTGTTGCCATGAATGCTACAAACATCGAAGCTTATGCTCTTGCTAAGGGACTAGATTTCACTTGGAATACCGCTACACAAGCGGAAAAAGCGGAAGTCGCAATGCAGATGTTTTTTGAGAACACACAGCAGTATGCCGGAAACTTTGCGAGAGAGTCAACTGAGACCATTTCTGGTTCTATTGGGTTATTACAAGCTGCACTTGGCTCTTTTACAGCAGGACTCGGTAACGCTAATGCAGACATGACAAATTTGACGGAAAATCTTGTGGATGCATTCCGTGCAGTCGTTAAAAATATCGTGCCTGTTTTAGAAAACATCGTAACCGCACTCCCGCCTGCGTTCGATGCGATTTTAACAGCAATAGGTGACCTGCTTCCGATGTTGTTGGAAACTGTCACGAGCCTGTTCACGCAGGTGTTGGAGACACTCTTGAACTTATTGCCTGAACTGATTCCAGCGGCAGTAGATGCAGTAATGACGATTGTCGGTGCGTTGATTGATAATCTTCCACTGCTCATAAATGCAGCAATAGAACTGGTAACCGCACTTGTGGAGGGTATTGGCATGGCTCTACCGCAACTCATACCCGCAGCAGTTTCGGCAGTCACGCAGATTGTTCAAGGATTAATGGATAACCTACCACTTATTTTGGATGCCGCTTTGCAGTTGATTATAGGATTGGCACAGGGATTGGTAGATGCAATACCTCAACTAACATCTGCCTTACCTGTCATCATAAAAGCAATAGTGGATTTTATAGTGGAATCCATTCCACAGATTATTGATGCAGGTATTCAATTATTGACTTCACTGGTTACAGCACTACCTACTATCATCACAGCAATCGTGGAAGCAATCCCGCAGATTATCGACAGTATTATCAGTGCAGTTATTGGGTCAATTCCATTGATTATAGATGCGGGCATACGTCTATTAATATCGCTCATACAGGCACTCCCACAAATTATCACTACTGTGGTTGGGGCTATTCCGAAAATAATAACATCCTTGGTAAACGCTATTGTAGGTAACATCGACAAGATCATCTTGGCCGGTGTTCAGCTGTTTGTGGCATTAATTGCGAATCTTCCAAGGATAATAGTAGAGATCGTCAAGGCTGTTCCTCAGATTATTTCAGGATTGGTCAATGCTTTTACCAGTTATATAAGCCAGATGGCTAAAGTAGGTGGAAACTTAATCAAAGGTCTGTGGCAAGGTATTTCAGATGCAGGTGCATGGCTATGGAGTAAAATCTCTGGATTTTTCGGCAACGTTGTATCAAAGATTAAGAATTTCTTCGGCATCAGTTCACCTTCAAAGCTATTTGCTGGAATTGGCCACAATATGGGTGAAGGTATCGGTGTAGGTTTTGAGGATGCAATGACAGCAGTTTCAAGGGATATGCAAAATGCTGTACCAACTAGTTTTGATTTTAATTACAGAGGTTTATCTGGGCAAGGGAATGCCAATGGTACAAATATCACTCAAAATATCTCTGTTGTGTCACCAAAGCCTCTATCTGAAAAAGAATTAGCCAGGGAATTCAAAAATCTGTCTCGCAAACTGGCACTAGAATATTAAAGGAGGTCTGGCAGTGGAACTTACTTATATTAACTCAAGCGGTGAGAGTATCACCCTAAAACAAAGCCGCCCGTATTTTCTTACCAAGATAGACGGAACAGGCAACATACGCCAGACCGTTAATACATTTAAGGCACCGGATCAAGACGGTGCTTTTTATATTTCCTCCACACTGGATATGCGTAATATCACGCTAGAAGGTACGGTCGTAGCGGATTATCTTGACGAGGCTTATGTACGGAGACAGAGATTTCTTAAGATATTTACTCCAAAAATGCGAGGGACTCTTTTGTATCGTGGACGGCAAATTGCTTGTGTGGTAGAGGAAGCAGGTTTTACTGTTTCTACTAGGCAACGCATACCAAACTTCTTTGTAAGTTTACTATGTCCATCCCCTTTCTTCGAAACATTAGATGAGGTGAGAGAGGAACTGGCATCATGGATACCTCTGTTTGAGTTTGAATTGGAGATACCAGTAAGTGGTATGGAGTTTGGAATGCGTCAGCCGAACCAAATCATCACAGTAGAAAACATTGGTGATGTATCTTGTGGATGCGAAATCGTATTTCGAGCACTGGGTACGGTTACCAACCCTGAACTACTAAACATAGACACGGGAGAATATATCCGCCTTCTCACTACAATGAGTGCTGGTGATGAACTTCGTGTGTATACCCATTTCGCTGGTAAGCGTGTGGTCCAGGTTGTAGGGTCAACGGTTACAAATGCTTTTTCACTATTGGACACCAATTCAACGTTTTTTCAGCTTGCTGCAGGTACTAACACACTGCGCTATGACGCTTCAGTTAATATGGAACTGTTGGAGGTCAGTATTTACTTTCGTCCACAATTTCTGGGGGTGTGAGTATGGAACTATATATCTTTAATACAAACCGGGAGCTTGTGGGCATCATGGAATCTTTTGAATATCTTCGATGGACACGGCGTTATTCTCAGTGTGGTTCATTTGAATTAAAAGCCATAGCCACACAAGAGAATGCCGAACTTCTAAAAGAAGGAAATATCATTTGGAAGAACGATGATGAAGAAGCTGGGATTATTGAGCATCTTTCCTTGTCTCAGACGGATCAGGAATTTATTACGGTAAGTGGTCGCTTTGCCACGTCCTTTCTTGCTAGACGCATTATATGGCAAACGGAGAAATTGTCCGGTGACATTTCTGATTGTGTGGAGCAACTTATAGAAAATAATCTTATCAATCCTTCTGATGTAGCAAGAAAGATCAGCGGTATATCCTTTTCATCCCCAAGCCTGGATATACCCATTAGCACCCAGATTTCGTACCGCAACTTGATGGACGCAGTGACGGAACTATGTGAAGTTTCGGAGGTTGGTATCAAGACTATTTTTACTCCTGAAACAGGGGTTTTTACAATGATGCTGTATAAGGGGACTGAATCACAGGCAGTGTTCTCTAAGGAGTATGAGAACCTAACTGAGCAGGTTTATACAGTAAGTGCAGCAGATTTTGCTAACACTGCTCTTATAGGTGGAGAGGGTGAAGGTGCAGAGCGGACATTTGTAGCAATTACAAGTGGGTCGGGAGAAACTCGACATGAGATTTTTGTGGATGCTAAAGACCTACGGGCAGAAGATTTTGGAGTGGACTATATCAATACGCTGATTTTTCGTGGGCAGAGCAAGCTAAATGAGCAAGTAATACGATATTCCTTTGATACATCAGTTAACCCACATGGCAACCTTACTTATAAGGTAGACTTTGACCTTGGGCAGGTTGTTAAGGTTATTTCCAAAGCATGGGGTGTATCTATGACAACACGAATCGCTGAAGTGGAGGAGACATATGACGCGGACGGTCAAAGCATCAGTGTAGTATTCGGAAAGAGCGAGCTAACAATAGCTCAAAAAATTCGCTCTGATATGAGTGAGATTAAAACTGCATTATCTGCCCCAACTGGCATCTCTGATATTGCAGAAGCGTTAGGCAATGTGTCAGAAACACTTGGAGATATTCATGACCTTGACCCCAATATCCAAGGAGATACTGTTACCGATAGTATCAACAATCTGTTTGGGAAACTGCCCTCACTTGAGGTAATTGTTGGAGAAGGAGCTATATCGATCGGTCAGTATGCCCTGCACCATATGAGTCCTGGAGATGCTTTTTATTTCACCTCATGGAGCGGCAACAAATTCAGTGATCAGCCAAGCGATGACGGGCATGTCTTTTTGGTAAAGCATAGCGGGGATAACACGGGAAACGGATATCAGCGGGCAATGGGATTTTTTATATCTCGCAACACAATGACGTTTTATGTGATATCTGTTTTTGTATTTAACAATCCGTCTGGTGAAGCGAACTGGTTGAATATTAATAACGATCCAATAACTACAGCACGGATTGCAAATGGAGCGGTCACTGGTGCCAAGATTGCAGAACGAACGATTACTGCAACTAAAATCTCCTCTGCGTTTACTGATTACTCTATGACAGAACAAAACACAGGGCGTCTATGGATAGATGGTAAGGTAATATATCGAAAAGTTGTAAACCTCGGCTCCCTTCCCAATGCTACTCCTGGGAGCGTAGCCCATGGTATTGCAAACCTAAGTACAGTTGTTAGTTTATCCGGCTTTGCAACAAATGGCACCAACTTCTTGCCACTACCGCTTGCACGGTATAACAACTTCGCTTCACAAATCGGTCTCTATGTGGATAAAACAAATGTCGTTGTTGAACCAGGTATTGACCGGACAGATTATACGGGCTACGTGGTTATCGAGTATACGAAAACCATCTAGGAAGGAGGAATTTTTGTATGGAGAAAAGCGGTTTTTTTAATTCATCCGATGGAGATAGAGTCTATGATGCCACGGATTTTGCAGCATACTTTGGAAGTCTTGTTTCAAACGGGATATTTTATAAAACAGCTACAAATCTGCAGGTATCACCAGGGATGGGATTGGCAGTAAGCGTGGCGGCTGGAAGTGCGTGGATTAATGGATATAGATATGAGAATACAGATGCGTTAAATATGCCCCTCGCTACAGCGCACGGTAGCAATCCACGCATCGATCGGATTGTTGTTCGCTTAAGCCAAATCAGCAGGAATATTCAGCTTGCAGTTGTTACAGGGACTCCAGCTGCTACACCAGTGGCTCCAGACTTAACAAGAACCAGCGATGTATATGAACTCGGTATTGCAGAAGTTCTTGTACCTGCTGCGGCTACATCAATAGCAGCAAATAACATTACTGATACCAGATTAAACACCAGCCTTTGTGGGTTAGTGAACTCATTGGTATCGGCGGTTTACGAGTGAGGTGAATTTCTATGGCAACCTATCAAGCGATAAATGCTTGTACATGGCGTAATGGCAGTTGGATTGCGGGTGTAACCGACTACGTTCGACAAGGGGTTTATGCCCCAGCCAATAATTATGAGAATGTTGGTGCCATGTTATTTGACCTTACAAGTATTCGAAATACCTATGCAAACTATTATCCTACCTCTGCCAGTATTCGTCTTGTTAGGATAGCTGCAGGTGATTGGGGTTCAGCCAGAACGATAACACTTTATGCTGGAAATGCATATGGTTTGCCATCTCCTAGTTCGGGTACCAGCATATCCGGGAGTAGACCTACGAAAGTTACTTCTGGATATAGCTATACTGTTTCTGCCGGACAGGGTACAAAGGATATCGCAATTTCCACCGCACTCATTGATTCCATCGGTAGTGGAGCTAGTAATTGTTTATTCATGGATGCTGGCTCCAGCACACTAAACTATATGGGATTTCGAGCTAGAGATGATTTAAGCCAGATAGTGTTAACCATTAACTGGGCAATAAGAACCACAGCTTGTAGTGCTCCGACATCCTGTTCATTGAGTGCAACCCTCTCGGAGGACAATGTTACATTATCATGGAGTGGTGCTTCCGGTGGTACAAATAATGCCATCTCCTCCTACGAGATACAGTATAGTGATTCTGCTGACAATTTGAATTGGGGATCGTGGACAGCACTAACTACAGTAACCACCACGGCCACTAGTGGCAGCTTGTCAGTTGCACCACCATCAACACGGGGTAATTATCGTAGGTTTCGGGTGCGAACTCGAGGTACAGCAGGAGCAAGTTATTATTCAGGCTGGAGAGTATCATCGAACTCTGTTCGCAGAAACACAGTTCCTAGCCCACCAACTACAGTGACTGCTACTCCAATCAATTATAGTGATGAAACAATCACGCTTACTTGGAGCGGCGCTTCTGGAAGTACGAGTGCAATCAAGGGATACCAGATTGCTAGTCGAACATCTACGGATAACAGCACATGGAGTTCATGGAATGTTCTAACCATTTTAGCCCTATCGGCCAGTGGAGGTAGTTATAACCCTAACGTGTCACGAGTTCCAGGAACATATACTCAATTTGGTGTATGGACGATAGATAATCTCGATGTCTACTCCTCGGAAAAAATCAGTAATAGCATCTACTGTGATATCACGGCTTGTGGAGCACCGACCGCTTGCTCGGTAAGTTCAACTTTAGCTGAAGGAAATGTTAATCTTTCATGGAGTGGTGCATCCAGTGGAGCAGGCAACACCATCACATCCTATGAGATTCAATATAGTGACTCGGCAGATAACAGCACATGGGGAGCATGGACAGCATTAACAATAGTGGTTACCTCAACAACAAGTGGCAGCGTAGTTGTTAGCCCACCGACAACTCGCGGTTATTACCGTAGGTTTAGAGTTAGGACACGTGGTACGGCTGGAGAGAGTTTTTATTCTGACTGGACTATATCTAGCAACACTGTCCGCAGAAATACACTGCCCATTCCGCCTACTTCTTTCACTGCTACTCCGCCAATATATGAGACGAATACAGTAACTCTTATGTGGAGCGGAACGATACCGGGAACCAGTGCCATCAAGCAATATGTTATTCAACAAGCTACATCAGCAGACGGTATAAATTGGTCGGTATATGAAGCATTGACTACTATTATTTCAAGTGCTACTTCAGGTACCCATCAGGTAAATGCTTCCCCGGTACCTGGAATGTATACCCGCTATCGAATAAGCGTAACAGATACACTTGATGCAGTTTCAAGCCATGTGGTTAGTAACACGGTAAAGAAAAACAGTCCGCCTGCTGCTCCGATCATCGTCAGTCCTATGACCGGAAAGTCTACTTATAACACTATACCACGCTTTATGATTACTACAGGCACTGAACCAGACGGTCAGACACAGATTGTGGAAGTAAAGATTGATTCAGGTGAGTGGGTTAATAGTGTGGATAATCCTGAGAGATTTTCTACGAGTGGCTATCTGGGAAATGGTGTTAGTACGGTGTACAAAGCGGAACCGCTTGCAGTAGGAAACCATACTGTAACCTTCCGCTGCCTTGATAGTGATATTGAGTCGGCAAGCACAGAAGTTGTCAGGACATTTACTATATTACCGCCACCTTTTGAAACGATTACTGCAAATGAGACTGTTGTAAAGGCAGCACATATTCAGACGCTTCGAACCGCTTTAAATATAGTGCTAAGTTATTACAACTTATCCCCTGTAATTTGGAGTGAAGAGATTATTGCTGGAAGAACAACAGTTAAAAAATGGCCATTTCACATTACTGAAATCCGAAAGGCTGTTGATACTATCATTACAGTGGTTAATGGTTTTGACTCTTCTGCAGCATTTGATATACCACCTGTGACATGGCTCCCTATTGGAACAGGGCGTCCAAAGGCGGATGTGATGCAACAAATCCACGATCTTATACTGATGCTGTAAGGTGTGTGATACGGCAACAGCACTCTTGTATTTTACAGGGGTGCTTTTTTAAATACACAAATTAATGTAATGGAGGTGTTTACAGTGAAAGAGATTTGGAATTGGATACAGTTAGCTTTTGCGGCTGTTGGTGCTTTTCTTGGATGGTTTCTCGGCGGGTTTGACGGATTTCTATATACACTGGTCACTTTTGTAGCTATTGATTATCTGACAGGTGTCCTTTGTGCGATTACAGATAAAAAGCTGTCCAGCGAAATTGGTGCCAAGGGAATTTTCAAAAAGGTGCTCATCTTTGTAATGGTAGGTATCGCTCATATTCTTGATACACAAATTTTGGGGAGTGCAGGATATGATGGCAGCGCTTTGCGAACGGCGGTAATCTTTTTCTATCTAAGTAACGAGGGTGTATCCATTTTGGAGAATGCAGGTCATATTGGGCTACCCATCCCAGAAAAACTAAAGGCGGTTCTTAAGCAACTACATGGTCGTGATGAGGAACCTCCTAAGCCAGGTGATGAAATATGATTGACTTAACGAAAGCGGTAACGGTATTCATTGGTCGACGCGGTGAACACAATTACCGAAATATTGAGTTTGATGTATCAAGCCTACTGGAAGATAACTACCCAAGTGCCGCCTTAAATGCGATTTACAAAAGGCCTGATGGGGTTGCATATCCTGTAGTCACGAACTACGCTGATGGTGTCCTTACATGGTCGCCCAATGCAACGGACACATCATTTGTTGGTGTTGGTCGGCTTGAAATAAGGGTTACTTATGGTGATGTGGTTGGAAAGAGTGCAAGAATACTAACCATAGTCGAGGATGCTCTTGTGGATGGAATTGCTGAACCACCAGAACCTCCTGCACAGGAATGGTTAAATAAAGTGCTTTCAGCTTTAGCTGAACTGGATATTGATGAAATAAATAATCTGCTCAACCTCACTTACAATCTATTAAACAACAACTATGATTTGCTAAATACAACACACAATTTGGTTGAGGATACCCGCGAAAATCTATATAGGCGGACAGGTATTCTACTCAACCATTTGCATCCAATAGAAACAGCTAGTGCACCGGATATGATTAGCCGGAGGGCAGCCATCACATTTAGCAATATAGCAAATGGAAACGATGTAGTAATTGGCACGATAACATATACTTTCGTTACAGCTTTGGGCAGTCCAGCTGCAAATAATGTGCAGGTTCTAATTCAAGACACCCTTCGTAATACAGTTAAGGCACTTGCTAGAGCTATAAGGGGCATTGATGACGAAATGAATATTGCCTATGGAACTGGGACTGATCCAAACCCAATTTGTACAGCTTACTGGACAAGTCAGAGGTTTTCCATAGGTAGTACTACCGGTGAGGCAGGTGAGAGCCTTTTTCTACTTGAAAGAGCAGAAAATGTGACTTCCGCAATACCTCTCTCATCCACAGCAACGGCTATTATTAGTGACTTCACCCGGTCGGCTTATTCAAGATATATTTTGTCTGGCAATGTCTCAGGTTCAGGCGGTGCAAACAGTGTCCGTGGTCCTTTGCACACGATATTACCTATTAATAGTGTGGTTATTGGCGGTCAGGGCGGAGAATTGTATACGACGGCTTATGATTGCCATTTGATAACTCTTTGTCGTCAATCGGATACTAGTGAAAAGGAACTGGACTTGTATATTTCCAATGATGAGGAGACGTTCACTAGAATTCAACGGAGTACACCTGTCGGATCGAATACTTCAGCAGAATCCTTGCACATTCATATTCAAATGCGGCAGGCCAGAGTTCCAGCCGGTTATGGACTGTATATCTGTATGGGAAGTGATGGAACATCATCAAATGCTTATTGTGATTTAAAGTTTACCTATCACCTGTACCCTGTCCATCTTACACCTGAGCCAAATGATTAAATGTTGAGGTGATTATAATGAAATTATACAAACTAATACTTACGAACAACGCCTGCTACAAAGCAGGCAAAACAATAAAACCGAAGGGTATAATGGTTCATTCAACAGGGGCTAACAACCCGTGGTTGAAGAGATATGTTGGTCCAGATGACGGTTTGCTCGGAAAGAACCAATACAACAATCATTGGAATCAGGATAAACCCGGAGGTCGTCAAGTTTGTGTCCATGCTTTTATTGGTAAGTTAGCAGATGGCTCCATTGCCACATACCAAACATTGCCTTGGAATCATCGTGGTTGGCATGCTGGAGGAGATGCGAATAACACGCATATAGGATTTGAGATTTGCGAGGACGGTCTAACCGATGCCTCGTATTTTTCTGCTGTTTATAAGGAAGCAGTAGAGCTTTGTGTACATCTTTGCAAACTCTATGGACTAAGTGAGAAGGATATCATCTGTCATAGTGAAGGCTATAAGCAAGGTATAGCCAGTAACCATGCGGATGTTATGCACTGGTTTCCTAAGCATGGCAAGACCATGGATACCTTTAGAGCAGATGTTAAGAAACTTCTAAGCGAAGAAGAAAAATCAGCAGAACCAGCGAAAAAGAAATACTATCGTGTACAAATAGGTGCATACACTGTCAAAGCAAATGCTGAGGCACAGCTTGCAAAAGCTAAAAAGGCGGGATTTACGGATGCATTTATTAAGTATGATTAATCAAGGGGAGCGAGTTAATAAGCAATTATGCTTTAGCTTTACAGAGTTTCCCTAAAAATATTAACTATTAGATGTATATAGCCTGTGGGGGTTATTCCCTTGCAGGCTCTTTTTTTATGCTCTGATTTTATTTTATTTTATTTTATTTTTACAAATCCTCAACTTCGACCTGTTCCCGCGGCTATTAGGTAGGAGGTGATTCTACATGAATCAGCATGAGGATAAAAAAGTTATGAAGATCTCAGATGGGGTTATAGACAAAAGCATCCAATTAAAGAAAATGTCACAGGAGCAGCTACAGCGTGAGTTTGATTATATTCAAGCAGAGAAATTACTTAGAAAGATGCTCCAAAAAGGTTTAATAACGGAAGCAGAATTCAACAAGATAGAGGCACTTAATCGCCAATCTTTCTCTCCTTTTTTAGCAGAGATAATGCCCTGAATTCGTTGATATATAAGGGTTTCAGAGGTAATATGTGACCTACCAAGAAGGAGGTGAGGCGATGAAAAAGATAACGAAAATAGAAGGAAATAAGGTTGCATCGATTATCAAACCTAAACTAAGAGTGGCCGCATACTGTCGTGTTTCTACGGGTGGTGATGAACAGTTAGTAAGTCTACAAGCACAAAAATCCCATTATGAGACTTACATAAAGGCAAACCCAGAATGGGAGTATGTTGGCTTGTATTATGATGAGGGAATTAGTGGCACTAAAAAAGAAAACCGAACGGAACTTCTCAGGATGCTGTCAGATTGTGAAAATAAGAAGATCGACTTAATTATTACAAAGTCCATTAGTAGGTTTGCAAGAAACACTACGGATTGTTTGGAGATGGTTCGTAAACTGTTGGACCTTGGGATTTATATCTACTTTGAGAAAGAGAATATCAATACCCAATCAATGGAAAGTGAACTGATGCTTACTATATTAAGCGGGCTTGCAGAAAGTGAGTCAATCTCCATTTCGGAAAATAACAAGTGGGCAATTCAAAGGAGATTTCAGAACGGAACTTTTAAGATTTCTTACCCACCATATGGCTATGACAACATTGATGGACAAATGGTGGTAAACCCTGAGCAAGTAGAAATTGTGAAGTATATTTTCGCAGAAGTACTATCAGGCAAGGGTACACAGAAAATAGCAGATGATCTTAATCAAAAGGGTATCCCCTCTAAAAGAGGCGGCCGTTGGACGGCTACGACAATTCGAGGAATTCTAAAAAATGAGAAATATACCGGGGATGTTATACTGCAAAAAACCTATACAGATTCCCGTTTTAATAAGCGCACCAATTATGGTGAGAAAAACAGATATTTAATAGAAAATCACCATGAGGCAATTATCAGCCATGAAGTGTTTGAAGCAGTAGAGGCTGCCTTAAATCAAAGGGCAAAAGAAAAGGGAATAGAAAAGCGTAATGATAAGTACCAAAACCGGTATTCTTTCTCCGGAAAAATTATTTGCTCGGAATGTGGTAGCACCTTTAAAAGACGAATTCATTCATCCGGCACAAGAAAATATGTAGCCTGGTGTTGTAGTAAACACTTAAAGCAGATAACAGAATGTTCCATGCAGTTTATTCGAGATGAGGATATAAAGACGGCCTTTGTTACTATGATTAACAAGCTGATTTTCGGAAGAAAACTTATTCTACAACCACTATTAGATGCTTTGCGTGGAATGAGCAACTCAGATAACCTTTCAAGAATTCAGGAATTAGAGAAGCAAATTGAAAAAAATGCAGAACAGAGAGAACTGCTTGTAAAGCTTATGGCAAAGGGTTATCTAGAACCTGCCCTTTTTAACAGAGAAAACAATGAACTGCAAATGGAAGCAGATAATTATATGGGGCAAAAAGAAGCTTTAATTCATGCTTTAAATGGAGAATTATCAAAGGTGCAGGAAGTCAGTAACTTAATAAAGTTTACAAATAAGGCTGAAATGATAAATACCTTTAGCGAGCAAATTTTCAATGATTATGTTGAAAAAATTATCGTTTTCTCAAGGGTAGAGATAGGTTTCGTTCTGAAATGTGGAATCACACTAAGGGAAAGGATGTGAGAAAAGTGGCACATACGCCTTATGGCTATAGGATAGAGAATGGAATAGCAGTTATCGATGAAGAAAAAGCTGAAAAGGTTAGGAATTTATATAAGGGTTACTTATCAGGCCTTTCCTTATCGGTCGCGGCAAAGTCTGCTGGAATAGATGCTTATCATGGAACTGCTGGAAGGATGCTAAGAAATGAACGTTATCTTGGTGATGATTATTACCCTGCCATCATTGATAAAGAAACCTACGAAAAAGCAGAAGCAGAGAGGATAAAGAGAGCAAAAAAGCTAGGCAGAATCTTTGAACCCAAGACAGAAGATAAACCTACTATTTCTAAGAAATTTACCATAGGACAAGTAATTCAGAAGTATACAAATCCTTTTACACAAGCGGAATATGTATACAGCTTAATAGAAAGTGAGGTGCAGCAAGATGGCAGTTAATAAAAATGTAATGATTATACCTGCAATAAAACGTGTAGGCAACAATCGAAAAGAAGATGAAACACCTAAACTTCGGGTCGCTGCTTATTGCAGAGTTTCTACAGATAGTGATGAGCAGGCTAGTAGTTACGAAGTGCAGATTGAACACTATACAGAGTTTATCAAGAAGAATTCAGAGTGGGAATTTGCAGGGATCTTTGCTGATGATGGTATCAGCGGCACAAATACAAAAAATCGCGACGAATTTAATCGAATGATTGATGAGTGTATGGCTGGGAAAATTGATATGGTTATTACCAAATCAATAAGCCGATTTGCTAGAAATACCTTGGACTGTCTACAATACATCAGAAAACTTAAAGATAAAAATGTTGCGGTATATTTTGAGAAAGAAAATATCAATACACTGGATGCCAAAGGTGAAATTATGCTTACCATTATGGCATCCTTAGCGCAACAAGAGAGCCAGTCACTAAGCCAGAATGTAAAGCTTGGTTACCAATACCGATACCAACAGGGAGAGGTAATGGTCAATTGTTCTAGGTTTTTAGGATATACCAAAGATGAAAATAAGCGATTAGTAATTGTGCCGGAGGAAGCTGAAATTGTTAAAAGGATTTACCGAGAGTATCTTGAAGGCTCCAGTATGGATAAAATCCAAAAAGGACTTGAAACTGATGGCATACTTACGGGAGCGGGGAAAAAAAGGTGGCATACCAGTACTATAAGGAAAATATTAAGCAATGAAAAATACATTGGTGATGCATTGCTCCAAAAAACTTATACGGTAGATTTTCTTACAAAAAAGAGGGTTGTGAATAACGGAATCGTACCTCAGTATTATGTAGAGAATAACCATGAAGCCATTATCCCGCGTGAAATTTTCATGCAGGTACAAGAAGAGTTAGTTCGTAGAAGTAGAGGACATATAAGTACTAGTGGAAAGAAAAGAAACTTTAGTTCAAATCATGTATTTTCGCAAATTATCTTCTGTGGTGAGTGTGGCGAAATATACCGTAGAGTTCATTGGAATAATCGAGGTAAAAAATCGATTGTTTGGAGATGCGTCAGTAGACTTGAGAATACAGGGTTAACTTGTCATTCCCGAACCGTGCTGGAGGATATGATAGGTATTGCTACGGTAGAGGCAATTAATAAACTAATAGGGCAAAAGGATGGCTTTTTAACTATCTTAAAGGAAAATATAGAAACAGTGATAAGTGAAACGGGCAATAATGTTGTTTCCGAGATAGATAAAAAGCTAGAGGAATTACAAAAAGACCTTTTGAGACTGGCCAATTCCAAAGAGGATTATAACGATATAGCCGATGAGATTTACAGGCTCAGAGAGGAAAGACATAAGGCTTTAGCAGAAGAAGCTGGCAAAAAAGGCTCCAAGCAAAGACTAGAAGATATGGAAAAGTTCCTAAATGAACAATCCACCCTCCTTGAGGAGTATGATGAGCAACTAGTAAGGAGACTTATAGAGAAAATAACGGTCTATGATGATAAACTAACTATTGAATTTAAATCTGGTGTAGAAATTGATATAGAAAAATAAAACGAATTTGACCGCCGATTGAGGAGAAATACTTCTTGATGGGCGGTTCTTTTCTATTTATACTTGGGGATAATCTAATAAGT